>JAYEKN010000037.1 GCA_034661015.1 Candidatus Cloacimonadota bacterium | reverse complement strand
TAAAATTGAAGAATCACTGAAAAGTGTGGGATATTGAACGATAATTATGAATGCATCATTTTCATTAACTATTTCAATTTTACAATTACAATGCGGTTGCAGGATGTCGGAAACAATTGGAAGTAGCTCATCTCGGATGTAATCTTTTGCCTTCTCATTTATGGAAATATTGAATTTACCCTGCTTAGTTTTGGATCTTTTTGCATAAGGGTCTTCTTTTGTTAATAAATCCCAATCAAGGATAAGATCGATATCTTCTGAAAATCTTTCAATTAATCCATAAATTTTGGAAAGACTCGTTCCACCTTTAAACATTAAAATTTTACTTAATTCTTCGTTAGAAAACAGCTTATCCAAAGTCCAAACAACCCAAAAGTCTTTTTCTGCGATTGCATTGGTTGTCTTCATTCTGCTTGCTGTTTCACTGAAAAGTTCATTTCTTTCTTTATCGGTAAGGTTGGCAATTTTATTCATCAATTATTCCTGCAAATTTGTTTAATGGCTTCATAGATCCAGATTTTCGTAGATTTAGTTTCAATCAATATCTTATTATATTTTTTTGAATCTGTCTGCTTTTTTATTTTATCAATAACTTTGGGAGTAATGCGGTCTTTGCCCAATGCTTTTAATGCCTGAACAATTAGTGAACTCTCTTTATGTTTGAAGCCGATTTCTTTCAGAGCCGATTTCTTAAATTCCAAAGTTGTTCCCATAATATCATAGCTTCTGTTGGGACCATCGCTCAGATAAATATGTTTTGCTACAATTTGAGTAGATAAACCCAATAAATTTAATGCACTGTCTCCCGAAATTTCTATTCTCCAATTGAATTTACGAGCAAAAGCACGAGCAACCTGATCTATATCAGGACTCAATTCTTGTTTTAGTAAATCACTGTATTTCGGGTAATCGTATAATCCGCGACTGATCCTTCTTATCTTACCCTTTTCTGTTAAATACTTAAGATTGTCATCAGCTTCACCGCGGGTAAAAACAGACGACAAATCACTTGAAGAAAATGCCCAACCCCTACGATGACCTGCTATAAAATAAAGTGCCTTTTCATAATGCTTCACAAACTAACTCCTTAAACTTTTTCCTGAAAATCTTATTACTTTTTCGGGAAAAAGCAAATTATTTTTT
>JAYEKN010000036.1 GCA_034661015.1 Candidatus Cloacimonadota bacterium | reverse complement strand
CGGGATTTCTCTCTGGGGATTTTTTGGTGAATTCCTGGAAAATGCGGATCTATATATTTCAGATGCAACCATAGAAATTGCTCATTGGAATTTTCTGCCTGTTCTGGTTTTAATGATCTTCATATTCCTGAATTTAAGAAAGCATTTTCCTGTCCCTGTTCAATTTTCCCTTTCCAGTTTCTTGTTGATCTGGTCTATGCATTGCATAATGATTTTCCAATATGAAGTGCTCTCGCGAACTCATTTCACGACCTACATGATGTGTGGAATTTTCGTAATTTTAACAGGGCTTTCAATTTATAAAGTCAGAAAAAATGAGCAAATCAATTCTATTATGTTCTGGTCATATTTGGGGCTTTTAACTGCCTGGACTGTTCTGGAATATATTTGGGGCTGGAGATTGATTCCGGGACCTTATGCGATCTAAGTGTCTAACTTAAAAAAAATGAGAGAAAAGAATAAAATATGTTGAAAAAAATTTCGCAAGAAAATTTCTTTACTCACATAAAAGGTAAAGAAATGGATCAGGAAAAAATCATAAAAGATTTCATTGGTTTTGGACTCTCTAAAAGATAAGCGAAAGTATATTATACTTTATTTCTCAAGAAAGAATTATCGGCTGCTGAAATTCAAAAACATGTCAGCATATTGAGAACAAAAGCGTACGAAATTCTACTGCAATTGATGAGCAAGAAATTTTGTGCGGAAAGAAAGACTTGATATGCTCAATGCACCAAAAGACGAAAAGTCACCTTACAAATAGCACATTTGATTTTTGGTGAAAAATAGTAACGATAATATTAATATTAAACGGCTGTGTATATACGCTTTTTTATAAACGTAAAATTATTCTACCAAAAAAATTTATTGCTATTTAGAGCCTGTCCGTAAAGTAGGGATTCGACGCAGATGAACACTGAAAAAACCGATTTTCGCAAGATAAATTTTTTTTGTAAAAAGTGTAATATCTGCGTTCATCAGCATAATCAGTGTTTATCTGCGTCGAATCACATCCGGAGAATCATTGCAAGAATGCGAGTTTACGGACAGACTCTAATTAAGCAAATTTGTTTTAATTTAAGCCGCTTTGGATAGGTATTTTTGCAATAATGTTTCTCCTTTTCTTGACATAAAATTCTAATTTTCGATTTTGTAACCTGTTTTTTTGCAGTTGTTCAGTCTAAAGTAAGAACAAGATCTGAAATTGATTTTGAACCTCTAGCAAAACCATAAGTATTAAGAAAGGAGTTTCAAGATTATGGAAGATCGAGTACAAGGTACAGTAAAATGGTTTAATAATACCAAAGGTTTTGGTTTTATTGAGCAAGATAATGGCGAAGATGTTTTTATTCATTACAAATCCATTAGCGGTACAGGCTTTCGTTCCCTCAAAGAAGGACAGCGTGTAGAATTCATCATTGAGCAAGGCCAAAAAGGTCCTGCAGCCAAAGATGTAACACTGGTTTAATTCAAATTAAATTCAAAGGTGTGTGGAGTTTTCTCTATGCACCTTTTTTTTTGCTCAAAATTTGGTATTTTATACTTTGTTAACCAAACAGATATTAAGGAGAAACCCCACAACCATGAAACATAAAAAAATATTTATGACTGTTTTATTTATCATTGTATTAGTTTTTACAGGAATTTTTGGTTTTAAAAAATTCTCACTAAATAAACCGAAAACAATTGAAGTTGCCCCGTGTACTTCTGTACCAGATTTTGCTAAGACTAAAACTGTTCAAGAAAAGATAAACTTATTTGGGAATTTTCTAAAACCAATCGCAAATTCGGAGAACAATATTATTCTATCAAATAGAGTAAAATTGAAAAATATAGAAAAATTCCACAAATTTAACAAAAAAAATATCACGTGGTTGAATTCAAAAGCAGAATATTATCGAATCAATGAATTTTCATATAAAAATAAAGAGGATTTGCTCAAATTGAAAAATCGGATGGACATCATTCCAACTCCGATAATCTTATCTCAGGCTGCCATTGAATCTGCTTGGGGAACATCCGGTTTTGCCCAACGGGGAAATAACCTTTTTGGGATGCGTACTTTAAATCAAAAAGAGGGATTTGTTCCAAAAGAACGACCAAAAGGAGCAAGATTTAGAGTTGCCAAATATTCTACCGTGAACCAATCCGTAAGAATTTACCTCCGGACACTAAACACGCTTAGTGAGTATGATAATTTACGAGTGATTCGGGAAAATTTTCGAAAAAAACACGAACCGATCGATCCGTATATCCTTGCAGAAGGTTTGGTAAATTATTCCGGCTTAGGTGAAAAATATGTTCGGATGGTTCAAAGAACAATGAAACATTTTTATAATGAAAATGCCCCGAAACCGTCAGATAAAATGGATTGATCAAATTTACAAACACAAATACATAAGTGGGTAACTTCAGGGAAAAATATTGATTTGAATTGTTCCAACTTTCAATCTAACCCAATTTGCTCCATTACAGATTCTTCGATTTCAGTAGCAAGTTCTTTGGCTGCCAACAAAATCTCTTCTGCTTCGATGAGCATATTCTTTTTGAATTGTTTATCATTGATTCCCGGGAGATTGATTTTTACATTCATATAAGCGGATTTCACAGCAGTCAAACCGCAAACGGCTGACACGCCGGCATCAGAGAGGGCATTTTTCATTCCCAATTCTGCCACAATTTTGGCACACTCAATGGCTTTGAAAGATTCTCGCATAGTTTCCAATGGGATTATTGTAGATTGCTGAGTAGCTGCTTCAACTGCTTCAATCTTCATTTTCTTCTCTTCTTCCGAATTTTCAGGCAACCTGTTTGCGTCCATATATTTTTCGAATGCTTCCGTGTCAGTATCAATTAGAGTGAGGAGTTTATCCTTTATTTCCTGTGCTTGGAAGGCGAGGGAAATAAGCGTTGAACGTCTTTCCAATTTGGTTTCGGATAATTTTCGGAAGGAAAGTTTTTTCGTTGATAGATTCGCAACCATAGAAGAAAGACCGGCAGAAAGGCTGCCACAAAGTGCTGCCACGCTTCCACCACCCGGAGCAGGTGAATCTGAGGACAATTCATCAGCAAATTTTACGATGCTCATGTTGCGAAGCTGATTATCTTTTTCCAATGTATATTCGATGATTTTTTCTTTGGGGTCAAAGGGAGTAAGTTCATTCAGACCCAGAGTATCAATCGCCATTTTGACCAATTCTCTTTCTCCTACACCGGCAGAAAAATATTGCTGCTCGTTCAAATGTTGTTTTTCGAGAAAATATTTTCCAGCCCGGAGAACCGGTTCTTTTGGAATCAGACCAACAAGTTCACTTCCGGTAACTCGCACGCCATGTTTGATCGCATCCATTTCCACATATTCAAATATCTTGTGGATTGGACTGGCTTTGTAGTTAGTTATATTCATTGAAATTTGAGCTTTATCGTATTCATCAATAAACCAGCCAACTGCTTTCACACCCACAAATCCACCTTTATCACGTTTGTATTCACCATTTTCATCGCGAAGTGGTTTGCCGTTTTCTCCCCGCAAAATTCTTCCCGTTTCTCTAATATCGAGAGCAATATCGTGGGCGATTTTCTTGCTTTTGGTGTTTAGGTTTATGTTGTAAGCAATGAGGAAATCGCGGCATCCCATCGCTGTTACTCCGGATTTTACATTAAATTTCTCACCAAAATCTGGCTTCCAATGTGGATCTTTCAGTTTTTCTTCCATACCTTCATATTCGCCCTTGCGGATAACAGCAAGATTTTGACGATCCGGCTTTGTTCTGGAATGTTCATAAAGAAAAATTGGGATATTAAGTTCTTCCGCCACCCTTTTGCCGACCTCTTTGGAAATTTGCACGCAATCATCCACATCCACACCGGCTACCGGCACAAACGGGCAGACATCACAAGCTCCCATACGAGCATGTTCTCCGCTGTGTTCTCGCATATCAATCAATTTGCTGCTCGCTTCAATTGCCCGGAACGCTCCTTCTTTTATGCTTTCCGGATTGCCCACAAATGTAAACACGGTGCGATTGGTTGCTTCTCCGGGATCAACATCCAAAAGGGTAACACCATCCACCGCACGCACGGCATCGGATATTTTTTCAATAATCTCTTTATTTCGACCTTCACTGAAATTTGGCACACATTCAACGATTTTGTTCATTTTGAAACTCCTTTTTTTTATAATTTTTTATCACTTGCACCCGGTTTTACAAGCGGAATATTCTGCTTGCAAAGTGGACACTCATTTTCTGTATATGATTTTATATTCATCGGCAATAGGGCTTTCGTAGGATAACCGAAATCTACTTTTCCATCGCTACGATCTACAATTAGTCCAATACCAACAATTTTTGCACCTGCTATTTTTACGCAATCTATTACTTCAAAAACGCTTCCACCGGTTGTAACAATGTCTTCGATAATGAGAACTTTGTCTGTGGGTTGCAAAGAAAATCCGCTGCGAATGGTCATTCTACCCTCTTTTCGCTGGGAAAATATGAATTTTTTCTTCAGAAATTTTGCAACTTCATACCCGAGTACGATGCCACCCATCGCAGGACTTACAACTGTGTTGAAATCATATTCGAAAAATCGTTTTGCCAGTTCATTGCAAAGCAAACTAACCTTGGATGGGTCTTGAATTAATTTAATTTTTTCAACGTATTTATCGCTATGCCTTCCTGAAGTGAGCAAAAAGTGTCCTTCCAAAAATGCACCGGAACTGAGCAATATCTCTTTTATCTCATTTTTTTCCATTTTACCTCTTTAAAAATTTTAGATTTTTTATTTTCTACAACAATTGATTTTTTCATTTTTTTGATTGTGTTTCATGCTTCACATTCGTTGAACAACATTGTTTCATCGCAGAGAACAAGGAGAACGCAGAGAGAAAACTGATTCTTTCGTGTCTGCTCCGTTAATTTTTTTGCCTGCCACGGCGTAGCGAAATGAAGGCAGATGGTTCACTCTTTGCTGTTTAAAATGGTTTTCTTGACTGAAATTTTCGGATTTAAGAATTTTCACATCACGTGCTGGAGTGGCGGAATTGGTAGACGCGCTAGGTTCAGGACCTAGTGGGAGTATTCCTGTAGGGGTTCGAGTCCCCTCTTCAGCACCATTTATTTTGCACATCTATAATTTTTGAATGAATTCACAAGAAGAAAATCGACAAAAGACTTGTCAAGGATTGAAAAACCAACAAATTTTTATTATAGGAGATATTTTGGATTTTACTAAAATTTTAGCGAAAATACAACGCGGAACAGAAGAAATTATTCCGAAAGAAGAATTAATTGCAAAACTAAAAAAATCAGAAGAAACAGGGAAACCGCTTCGTATAAAACTCGGTTGTGATCCGAGCAGACCGGACCTTCACATCGGGCATGCAGTAGTATTACGAAAATTACGAGATTTTCAGGACTTGGGGCATGAAGCAATTTTGGTCGTTGGAGATTTTACGGCAATGATTGGCGATCCCTCCGGGAAAAGCAAAACTCGCCCCCAACTTACAGCAGAAGAAACAAAACGGAATGGTGAAACTTATTTTGAACAGGCGAGAAAAATCCTCGATCCGGAAAAAACTCGTATTGTCTATAATTCCGAATGGTTGGGCGCAATGAAATTTGCAGACGTAATCAAACTTGCGAGCAAATTCACCGTAGCGAGAATGTTAGAGCGAGATGATTTTGAGAAACGATATCAAGCAGGTGATTCTATCGGAGTGCATGAATTTTTGTATCCCTTGGCTCAGGCTATGGATTCCGTAGCATTGGAAGCAGACATCGAACTCGGTGGGACGGATCAAAAATTCAACCTTCTCGTTGGCAGACACATCCAAAGATATTACGATCAAGAACCGCAGGTGATCATTACCATGCCGATTTTGGAAGGAACTGATGGAGTGGAAAAAATGAGTAAATCGTTGGGAAACCACGTGGCACTTGCAGATTCTCCCAATGAAATGTTTGGAAAATTGATGAGTATCCCCGATGAACTTATTTTGAAATATTTTCAACTTGCTGTTTTTGCAGATAAATCAAAATTGGCAGATATTAAAGAAAAATTGGCTTCGCAAAGCGTTAATCCAATGGTCTTGAAGAAAGAGATGGCTCGTAAAGTCATTGAATTTTATCATTCCGAAGAAGAAGCAATAAAAGCTCAGGAAGAATTCGAGCGGGTTTTCAGCAAAGGTGATATTCCCGCTGACCTGCCGATCTATACGCCGGAACAGAACAGAATGTGGATCGTGAAATTTGTTGCTGATTCAGGACTCGTAAAAAGCAATGGTGAAGCTCGCAGAATGATCAAACAGGGAGCCGTTTCTATTGATGGGGAAAAAATTACATTGACGGATTTGGAAGTAATACCCAAAGACGGAATGATTTTAAAAATCGGCAAAAGAAGATTTTGTA
>JAYEKN010000035.1:5072-6434 GCA_034661015.1 Candidatus Cloacimonadota bacterium | reverse complement strand
TCGCAATTCAAAATTCAAAATTCAAAAACTTGTCCGCCCACTGGCTGATTCACAATTTTCCTTCTCCCTTTTCCCTTCTCCCTTTTCCCCTTTTTCCATTTTTTATTTTTTTCATGCATTCGTGGTTATTTTTTTATCCATTTCATCAAAATTATTTTTCGATTTGTCTTGACACTCAAATAGAAAAAAATAAATGTATCGAATTTTGATATTCAAACGATGAATAACAAATAAATGGATTAATCCAAATTCTTGGCAAAACCCAAAAGTGCAAAGATGCTGATACAAATTTTGCCCCACAATAATAGCGATGAAAAAAATAAACGGAGAAAAGGCGAATGTTTTTTATCAAAAAATCGTTGCTGAAGTCCAGTCTGCTTAAATAAAGGAAAAAAATATGAAAACAACAAAAACAATTTCACGAACATTATTTTTCAATATGATAATTATAGCCATTATCCCCATAATTATTGGAAGTTATTTTACGATATCAAGTATTTATAAGAATTTTCATGATGAGTCAAAAAAAATACGTGCAAATTATATAAATAATCAGAAGAACAAGTTGAAATATGAAGTAGAAAAAATCGTTTTCTGCATTCAAAATCTACAGAAAAAAATGGAACAATACGGAAATATTTCAGACAAAGAACAATTTAAGAACATTATAATATCTGATATTGTTTCTCTTCGTTTTGGAGAAGAGGGCTATTTTTTTGGCAGCACTTTTTCCGGAGATCCTCTATTCTCAAATGGGAAGATAACAATCGGTTCAGCAAATTTATGGAATCTCACCGATCCAAATGGAGTAAAGATAATTCAAGCCCAAAGAAAGGCTGCCCAAAATCCAAACGGGGGCTTTATCGAATATCATTGGAGAAAATTGCAAGGTGAAAAACTATATCCGAAATTATCTTTTACAATGTCAGTTCCGGAAATGGAATGGATGATTGGTGCTGGAGTTTATATTGATGAAATAGATAAAGTAATAGCCCCAGAAAAAATTTTATTTAAACAAAATGTTAAAGTAACTTTGTTTAAAATTGGATTGTCTTTTATATTATTAATAATTTTATTAGCCATTATAGCAAAACATTTTTCAATTAAGATCAAAAATAATTTTGAAGTATTTACCTCTTTTTTTAGAAAATCTGAGACAGAATTAAGTCCAATAAATTTAGATGATTTTCGCTTTTCTGAATTAAAAAACATTGCTCATAGTGCTAACCGGATGGTCACAGAACGCAAGCAAGCAGATGAAGCACTGCAACGGAAAGCTTTCCAAATGGATTCTTTTATAAATAACATTCCTGATATTGCTTGGCTAAAGGATACCAATTCAAATTTTATTATGGTAAATAA
>JAYEKN010000035.1:0-4972 GCA_034661015.1 Candidatus Cloacimonadota bacterium | reverse complement strand
TCACAGAACGCAAGCAAGCAGATGAAGCACTGCAACGGAAAGCTTTCCAAATGGATTCTTTTATAAATAACATTCCTGATATTGCTTGGCTAAAGGATACCAATTCAAATTTTATTATGGTAAATAAAGCATACGGAAAAGTTGTTGGAATAGCTCAGGAAAAGTTTGTTAATAATACAAGTGCTGTTTATTTTGATGAAGAAACGGTAAAGAAGTTCGAGGAGGATGATCAGAGAGTGGTGAAAAGCGGAGAAAAAATTGTAACTGAAAATTCAATTATAAACGCAGAAGGTAATAGGATTTTTCTGGAAACAATAAAATCACCTATTTTTAATGAATCAGGTAAAGTTATTGGAACTGTCGGTGTAGCTAGAGACATTACCGAATGGAAGCGGACGGAAAAAAAGATAAAAGAAAACCAGCGGAAAATGGAGATAATTTCCAAAACTGCGATGCAATTTGTTGAATTCCCTTTGGATGAGGATGTTTACAAATTTATTGGAGAACAACTTAAAAATTTAGTAGGCAAAGACTCGTTTATAATTATTAACTCTATAGATAAAGGAACAAATGATTTAATAACGCGGGCAGTTCTCGGAATGGGCAAATTCACAAAAAAAGTATTTGACTTGCTGGGAAAAAGCCCGATAGGAATGAAAAATAGTGCAAATGATAGGAATCTTAATTATCTTTCTGACGGTTTATTACATGATTCCGGAAAGAGTTTATATGAGATTTCTTTAAAGACTATTCCCAAACCTGTTTGTTTAAGTCTAGAAAAAATGTTCAATGTCGGTAAGATATTTACAATCGGATTCACACAGAAGGAGCAATTATTGGGAACTGCTATTATTGTGTTGCGGGAAAGTGCCACTGAAATTAAAGACTACGAAGTCGTCGAAACATACATCAGGCAGGCTTCCATAGCAATCCAGAGAAGACAGGCAGAAGAAGCGCTGCACAAAAGTGAGAAAAAATATCGTTTACTTGCCGAAACATCAACCGATACAATAATTTCGATAGATCTGGAAGGTAAATTTACCTACTTGAGTCAAGCGATTGAAAAATTAACAGGTTATAATTGGGAGCACTTTCTGGGGCACTCTTTTACAGAATTTATTGCACCGGAATATGTTGAATCAACTATTGCTCGTTTTGAAAAAGCTCTTAAAGGAGAAAAAATCCCCCTTTATGAAATTGAGATTTTACATAAAAACGGCAGTAAAATACCGGTTGAATTGAACGTTTCAACTCTTTTTGATATTAAAGGAAAAACTATTGGCAGACTTGCTATTGTGCGTGATATAACAGAACGCAAAAAGGCAGAACTCTCCCTAAAAGAAAGCGAGAGAAATTTTCGTTTATTATTCGAGACATCACCTCTCGGAAATTTCATTGCAAAACCAGACGGAACAATCCTTGATGCAAATCAGACTTTGTTAACACAACTTGGCTCACCTTCCGTAGAAGCAACTTGCAAAATAAATGTACTTAAATTTCCACCTTTGGTAAAATGCGGTTTTGCTGAAAAATTTATTGAATGTGCGAAATCAGGTAAGAATATCATTGAAGAATTTCCTTATCAATCAAAATGGGGTAAAGAAGTTATTATGTCGTGTTATATTGTGCCTTTAAAAAACGATTTCGGTAAAGTTGAAAAAATATATATTTTATTGGAAAACATCATGAAGCGAAAAAAAGCGGAAGAACAGGTAAAGAAAGATCTGGAAGAAAAGAAAACACTGCTGCGTGAATTGTATCACAGAACAAAAAATAATATGCAGGTTATTGCCTCAATGATGCAATTACAATCTCTGAACACTGATGACGAATTTATTCACAGATCGTTCAATGAAATTATTGATAAGATAAAAGCAATGTCTCTCGTTCACAATAAATTGTATGAATCAAAAGATTTGTCCAAAATAAATCTGAAGGATTACATTGCAGACCTGATTGAGCTGCTGATGATAAATCATAGCGTACCAAAGGATCAAATATCCTTGAAACTCGATCTGCAAGATGTGTTATTGTTGCTTGATTCTGCTATTCCTTTGGGATTAGTTCTCAACGAGTTAATTTCCAATGTGTTTAAACATGCATTTCCTGATAATCGAAAAGGAGAAATTTGCATCCGCTTATTCAGAGAGGAAAACGGAACAATAAATATTCATTTTGGAGACAATGGAGTTGGGCTACCTGCAGAATTCGATCCTAGAAAAAACGATTCAATGGGGCTGCAAACCATGCTTGATCTTGTGGAATATCAATTGCAAGGTGAGATAAATCATACTACAAAGAATGGATTGCAATGGGATATCAAACTTAATGATAATTTATACGAAAGGAGAGTGCAAGAATAAATTTGGTAAACCGAGCTCCATCCGAAAAGAATCGGCTGAAGTCCGGTTTGCAGTATCACGGAGATTGACAAATAAAACGTATTCATTAAAATTATAAAAAAAATAAGGTGAATGAAATGAAAAAATTATTGATCATTGTTTTTGTTTTTCTTTCAGTTATGCTCTCAGCAGACATGATTGAAGAATTCAAAGAATTTCAAAGAGATATCAGCAGGCAGACAGCAAAATTCCAGAATTCTGCTCTTCACAAGCAAATTAAAGCAAATAGGGAAACCCGCGAATATGTTGTGGGTGATACCAAAATTTTTTGGGCATGGGATTTTTCGGTAATGCCTCCTCTCTGGATTCAAACACCTGCAACCTGCAGAGCTGTTGGAGACCATTGCTACATATTTGTCGCAGATGATCAGTGGAATCTGAATATGGATCAAACAGACATTGATATCATATTGCCGTATCTCGAAGATTACACCATGATTTCAACTGAATGGGGCGCAATTGAAATGGATGAAACACTTTTCGGTCCAATTCCGGATGAGCTGGATAACGATCCCAAAATAATTGTCTATTATTCTGCACTTGGTTCATATATGGGAACCAGTTTCGATGGATATTTCAGTGCTTATAATCAGGTTACGGAAGCAGAGGCTCAACAAATGAATCCCTCCGGACACAGCAACGAGTGTGAAATGATTTATATGACTTGCTACCCGTTGAATCCAACCGAACCTATCCGCATATCGGTTTTAGCTCATGAACTGCAGCATATGATCCATTGGCTGGGTGATGTGAACGAAGATACTTGGGTAAATGAGGGTTGTTCGGAACTGGCAATGGTTTATTTCGGTTTGCCGGACCCAATTTTAACTTTTCCAAATAATCCGGATAATTCGCTCAATGTATGGGATCAGGAATTTGCAGATTATGTGAAAGTGATGCTCTATTTTACCTATTTGGAAGAACAGTATGATGCGGTTGGCGACAGTTTGATAAAAGATATAGTTTCCGAACCTTTGAACGGTATTGCCGGTATTACAAATCAATTGGTCGCAAATAGCATAAACCAGCCATTCGAAGATATTTTTGTAGATTGGACAATCGCAAATTTCTTAGACGATCCTGAGGTTGAAAACGGGCATTATTATTATGAAAATCTGAACTTACCTAATTTCCACGCTATTTATACTCATTCTGCCTATCCTGCGGGTAATAGTGGTAATATAAATGCATGGGCAACAGATTATATTCGACTTTATCCGGGTGAGGGAAATCTGGAATTAACTCTTACTACTAATTTTCCCATAGGACTTGGGGTTATGCGTCTTGGCATGGCTGGGGTTACTACAACGGTTGATAAATACACAATTAACGGTAATTGGTCTGGACTACTTCCTGAATTAACCGCAGATTACAGTCAGATGATTTTATCCTTTGCAAATAACGGGTATTCCAACGCCTCCTATTCCTATTCGATTGATGATGATATTTTTCATGTGGAAAATATCCCAAACTCGAATGATATTTCAATTTCCTGTTATCCAAATCCCTTTACAATTAATTCAAACTATATTTCATTTTCAATAAATTCTTTTCAAATTCCGCTGGAAAAAATCGAAATCTTTAATGTTAAAGGGCAAAAGGTGAAAGAAATTCCCAGCATCTTACCTTCAACTAATCACTCCTTCACTGTAAACTGGGATGGGAAAGACGAAAATGGTAGATTAATGGGAAATGGAGTTTATTTTTATAAGGCAACAATCGGAGAAAAGGAATTCGGGAATCAGTTTATTATTATGAGGTAAAGAACACAAATTGTGAAACTCAAGTCGCGTCAATTTTTTCGAAACTCGAGTCGCGTCAATTTTTTCGACACGACTCGGGTTTTGAAAAGTACATTTAATTTGAAGACAAAATGAATTTAAAAAAAGCCACATTATTTGCAATTGTTGGAATTTTATATATTTTCATTTCCAGAACAATCGCCACTTTTTTCTTTCCCAATTTAACAAATCTTGCTGTAACACAAATTAACACACTCTTATCATTATTAGCCAGTTTTGCCGTTCTAATTTTCTACATTTATTTTTATAAAGATTATGTTCAGGAAAAACAAATTGCTCTAAAGGTCGCTTCTCTGATTGCAATTATCGGATCTTGTGCGACATCCTTACTTTTTCTGAAGGGCGTTCTTAAAATTTTTAATTTGTATATTCCGCAATGGCAAATGCTAAATGTTCTAACTCCTTTTGTAAGCACAATATTTTCATTATATTTTTTCATAATATTTTACAAAGCGTGTCTTCCAAATGTTTCAAAATTGAAAATTGCTCTATTGTTAGCAATTATTGGCTTTTCGATTTCAACGTTGATTCGAACATTTATTCTAATTAATTTTTTCCATTCAGGAATTTTCAGATGGCTGTGGAATTATTCTTTAGAATTTCTCTTTGTTTTCATTCCGATAATTGCTTTTATATTTTTGGCAAATTTGTATTTCTTCATAATTTTTTATAAGGAACAAAATAATCTTAATCTAATCTTCCAAATCACGCATCCCCCCAAAATCAGCAAAAGATCAGCGTAAATTACACCTATACCTAAATTGGCGC
>JAYEKN010000034.1:21372-25962 GCA_034661015.1 Candidatus Cloacimonadota bacterium | reverse complement strand
TACATTTCCCCAAAACGCCATAAATGGCGTAAAATAATTTGCCTGATCTTTTACCTATCCGTAAACGGATAGGCTATTTTTTTTCGCGTTTGTGGCTATTTTTTCACAATTCAAAATTCAAAATTCAAAATTTCCCTTCTCCGTTTTCCCTTTTCCCATTTCTCATTTCACCATTTTTTATTTTTATTCGTGCATTCGAGGCTAACTCTTTTTAAATTTTAAACTTGAGCTTTTAATAGCCCAGCCATTCATGGCTGGGAAAAAAACAAAAAAAATAATCTAGGGCGTTCACGCCCTTTTGATCTACAAACCTAAAAGCTGAACAACTTTTCCTTTTGGGCAAATTTCTTCTTATACTGTTTGCGAAGAAGCTTATTTGTTTCCAACTTCAAATCATAATCTTCATCAATGATCTTAAAAGCAATTTTCCTAACTTTTTCCAATACATTTCTGTCGCGAATTATATTGGCAATTCGAAATCTTGGCATACCAGATTGCTCTGTTCCAAAAAATTCACCGGGACCGCGAATTTCCAGATCAACTTCGGAAATCTTAAAACCGTCATTCGTCGCTTTCATTGTGTTGAGCCGAATCAATCCTTCATCGGACATTGGGTAATAAGCGACTAAAACACAGTATGATTTGTATTTCCCTCTTCCCACCCGTCCGCGTAACTGATGCAATTGGGAAAGCCCAAATCTTTCCGCATGCTCGATCATCATAATAGTTGCATTGGGAACATCAATCCCCACTTCGATTACTGTGGTAGAAACGAGCACATCAATCTCACCACCGGAAAATTTTTGCATGATTCTATCTTTATCTGCGTTTTTCATTTTCCCATGCAAAAGTGCGAGCCGATATTTTGCAAATTCACCATTTTGCAAATCTTCAAATGTTGAGGTAGCATCGCGTAAATTCAATTTTTCCGATTCTTCCACAAGAGGACAAACAATATAAACTTGCCTTCCCTTATCAACCTCTTTTTTGATGAAATCATAAACTTTCGACTTCTTTGCTTTCTTGATCCAGTTAGTATAAATTTCCTGACGATTCGGTGGCAACTCATCAATGATGCTCACATCCAAATCTCCGTAAACGGTAAGAGCCAAAGAACGCGGAATCGGAGTTGCACTCATTACCAGTTTATCGGGTATTTGCCCTTTTTGTGACAAAACTTTCCTTTGCAAAACGCCGAATCGGTGCTGCTCATCAACAATAACCAAGCCAAGATTTTTGAACTTAACATCCTTTTGGATCAGCGAATGGGTGCCAACTACGATATCATATTCACCTTTTTGAACAGCGTCTTTTATGGCACTTTTACCGGCATAATTCCCACCGAGCAAAATTATACTTTTAACCGGAATATCCTTCAAAAAATTCTTGAGAGCAAAATAATGCTGGTGAACGAGTATTTCCGTGGGAGCCATTATCGCAGCCTGAAATCCATTTTCAACCGCCAAAAGCATGGCAAAAATAGAAATGATCGTTTTGCCGGAACCAACATCACCCTGAAGCAAACGATTCATTTGAAAAGGGGAATTCATATCTTTCACGATCTCGTTGAGAACTTTTTTTTGAGAAGCGGTCAATTCAAAGGGGAGTTTATTCTTCAAACTCGTGGTCAGAGTTTTTTGCAAAATCATCGAATTTCCCTTAGCACGACTCCAATGTATTTTTTTTCGAGCAAGCATCAGTTGAAGAAAAAATAATTCCTCAAAGATCAAACGCTTTTTCGCAACCTCTACGTCCTCCTCCGATTCCGGCATGTGAATTTTTTGCAAAGCATCCGATAGAGAAATGAGTTTTTCCTCATTCCGAATATAATCCGGCAAAGTTTCCGAAGAATCGAATCCTCCATTGAGAATAGTAAAAATTATCTTACGAAAAAATTTATTTGTCAGCCCTTCTGTAAGGTGATAAATGGGTAACAGATCGCGTTTTGACCAAAAACTTTCCTTTTTCTTATCCTCAATAAATTCCACATCAGGATGAGTGATACTAAGATTTTTGCCATAAAACTGCAACCTTCCCATAACGATTATTTCATCCCCGACCTCAAATTGCTTCTGCAACCATTTTGACGCATTAAACCAAATACAAGTTATGTAGCCGGTTCCATCCGAAACCACTACTTTAAACATCGATTTTTTATAGCGACTTTGAAGAGTTCCCTTGGAAGTAATGTGAACTTTTACGGAGATTATCTCGTCAATTTCCAGCTCCACGATTGGACGGTTGTTCACCCTATTTACGTAATCTCGCGGAAAATATAAGAGAATATCTTCAACCGTTTTTATTCCGAGCTTCTCCAATAATTTTGCCCGTTTCGGACCGACTCCGGAAACGTACTGAATTTTATTTTGGGAAGAAAAAGTCATAGCGGTTTTATGCACTCAACGGAATTATTTTGGGGTGAATTGACAAACGGAGAAACCTGATAAGTTTGCATTTCATTAGGTTCATAAGACTTGAGAAAGGAAAGCAATTCGTTTTTATCGTACCGTGAATTATCCAGCCAAATATTTTCTGATTGTTTGGAGAGAATCACCGGCATTCGATGATGGACTTCCTTAACAAGTTCGTTTGCAGATGTAGTAATTATTGAACAGGAAAATATATTTTTCCCTTCTGAAGAAATCCATTTATCAAAAATTCCGGCAAATCCGAAAATTTCACGATTCTTTAGATGAAAATAAAAAGGTATTTTTCGGTTGTCCTGTTTCTTCCATTCATAAAATCCGGAAGCAGGGATCAGGCAGCGTTTTCTCGTAAAAGGAATTTGAAAAGATGGCTTTTCTGTTAAAGATTCAGAGCGAGAATTTATCATTTTATATCCGACCGATTTATCTTTTGCCCAATTTGGAATCAAACCCCAGCGCATTGTTCCAAGTTTTTTCACGCCCTTGTGATGGTCATAAATAACCACAGCCACATCATTTGAAGGAGCCACATTATAACTCGGCTCAAAATCCATTGTTGTTTGCAGAACATCAAATTCCTGAGCAATCTTTTCGGGTGTATTTATTTGAGCAAATCTTCCGCACATAAATTATGATTTCCGTTCATTTTTTTACTGTTTGCTTTCGCTACCGGAAGTTCGTTCCAGTTCGTAGTGTACGATGGTGATTTCATTTCTCTTTTCATTTTCCAATTTTTTTTATATCCTGTCGATGCATAGCGAATTGTATCACTTCCCCACTTCTTGTTTATCTTGTCAATTTTCTTCATAAGTTTCTGATTTCTGCTCCGAAAATATTCCGAGCTAAAAAGACTGAGCTGGGTTTCACCTTCGACTTGAATACCGGATAACATTATTCCTGCTTTTCTATAATTAAATCCCTTTTTGAATATTTTTCGTAAATTACTGTGGGCAATTTTAATAATCGCAGAAGTATCATCCGTTGGTTGAGCGAGTTCAAAAGTTTGGGAATTTGAATATTGAGGCTCATCTTTTTTGAAACGATTGGTTGCGATAAACACCGTAACGGTTGCAGATAGAAGATTTTGTTTGCGAAGACGAACCGTAGCTCGTGAAGCATAGGTTGCCACGGCTTCTTCCAGATCCTGCAATGTGGAAACCGGTTTTCCGAACGACCGAGAACTGACGATCTGTTTGTTTGGAGGTGTGATCTGCTCCAATTCTATAGAAGGAATACCACGCAGCTCGAAAACAGTTTTCAGTCCAACCACAGTGAGATTTTTGCGTATCCAATTATCTCTGCAATTTTTTAGATCAAAAGCAGTATAAATTTGATTTCTTTTGAGAAATTTCTCATATCTCCCGCCAATTCCCCAAATTTTACCTACATCCGTTTCCTTTAGAATTGCATTAATTTCCGCTTCAGAAAATTTGGAAATATCATAAACACCGTTTAATTTTACGGATCGTTTTGCAATATGATTGGCTATTTTTGCCAGCGTTTTCGTCGTAGCAATCCCAATTGAAATTGGAATCCCAGTCCACTGTTTGACGGTTTCGGAAATTTCCTTTCCATATTCTGTCAGATTCTTATGAGCAAATCCGGAAAGAAGTAAAAATGCTTCATCTATTGAATAAATTTCATAATCAGGTGTAAACTGTGAAAGTGTATCCATCACGCGAAAAGACATATCTCCGTAAAGTTCATAGTTAGAGGAAAAAACAAAAACCTGATGTTTCTCAATTAATTCCCGACACTTGAAAAAAGGTTTTCTGAAAGGAATTCCCACAGCTTTTGCCTCATTCGAACGGGCAATGATACAGCCATCATTATTTGATAAAATCACGATAGGTTTTCCTTCTAACTCAGGCTTAAAAACTCGCTCGCAAGAAGCGTAGAAATTATTGCAATCGGCTAAGGCGATGATGTGTTTCATTTTTATAAACCACTAATTCGAGTCTGTCCGTTAAGTGAAATCTTGAGTTAATCCGCCAGCTGGCAGATTGACTTAAGATTTTCCAGCTCACAAACATAACGTAAACTAACTTAATATATAACTTTTTAATTCGGCACGGAATGGTCCGTGCCGACTCTTCAAACGGAGTTGTCCGTTACGTCTCGAAAAGAGTACTTTACGGATGGACACTAATTCGAGTCTGTCCGT
>JAYEKN010000034.1:14992-21272 GCA_034661015.1 Candidatus Cloacimonadota bacterium | reverse complement strand
CCATCTCCCTTTTCCCATTATTCAAACCCGATGAATTACGTGTGTTACCACACCCCAGACTGAAAATTCCATTTCTGGTGTTACTTCGATTGGATTAAATTCATCATTTTCAGGAATCAGATAATATTTGCCTTTCTTTACTTTCATTCGCTTGACGGTTAATTCTTCGTCAATTGAGGCAATAATGATATTGTTTGAATCTACTTGCACAGCTCGATCCACCACAAGCAGATCTCCTGAACGTATTCCGGCATTTATCATAGAATTTCCTTCGACTCGCAAAAAAAATGTTGCAGATGGATGCTGGATGAGATGTTCGTTCAGATCTAAAGTGGATTCTACATAATCGCTTGCCGGCGACGGAAATCCTGCTTTGATCTTTGTTTTTATTAATGGCAATTCTAGTGATTTACCAATTTCTGCCGAAAAAATCCGGGTGATAATTTTCTTTTCTTTTTTATTTTTCATATTAAATATTTTTTACCACCAAACACACGGAAAAACACGAAAAAGAATAGCTATAATTCTCTTTGATATATCGGTAGTTGTTAACATGTTTATAATTTATGTCACGGAGTGGTCCATGACACCTCAATCTCGAAGCCGTTACGGACCATTCCGTAATGAATTGCCAGAGTCGGCACGGACCACTCCGTGCCGAAATTTATCTTACTATCGCAAATTTACCAACAAGATAGTCCTTCTTATATTCCGATGAAACAACATAAAAATATACTCCACCGGCAGCTTCTTTTCCACCGTTTTTACCATCCCAGAAAAATCGCAGATGGTCGGACTCTTCAATCTCTGCAATTAGATCACCGGCAAAGGAATAAATAAATAATTTATTGTTTCCGGCTGGAAGTTTTTTATCGGGAGTTACTTGAAAATAGATGAAGTCATGCTTTTCGGGTTTGAACGGATTTGGAAAAACGCTCATCTCTGCAACTTCTTCGTTAAAAGAATCATCATTAATACTAATTCCGATATTCAAAGCGCACAATCCTTCGTTTGTCCCTGCATACAATTTACCTGAATAAGGATCATAAGCAAAAGATAACACTCTGTTAGTAGGCAGATCGCTATTCTCTGTAGTAAAATTTGTGAAACTGAGGTTTGTAGGATCGAGCATAGAAATACCATAATCGGTAGCTAACCATTTTCTCCCATGTTGGTCAATAAAAATGTCATTTATGCAGCTTGATTTGCCGGAACCCAAACGTGATTCCGGATTTCCTTCTTCATCTTGAAAATAGTAATACCAAGGCTCCCAGGCATTTGTCTCCCAACGGAATATTTTTACATTTTCCGTTAAACCGTCAGTAAATTTGTACCAATCTTCCCAATATTCATCATACGTATAAAGCCCGTTATCACCTGCGGCATAAATTCCTTGGGTATTCCCAAATTCTTGCTTGACGATTTTTTTACAACAAATGTCATCAGTACCGTTAAACCTATCCCAAGGATCATTAGTAGAAGGAAATCCGGTACCTTCCCAATTGCTAATCCCATTCAAAAATCCACCAACCCAAACCATATCATCATTAATTAAAAGGGTTAACATATCTGCCTGATCACCGGGAGGTGGTACAAATTGCTCCAAAAGAGATAAATTGCTATCCACAATCGTTACTCCACCAGGTCCCCCGGCATAACCGCCAATCCACATATTTCCCTGTTCATCACCCTGCAGTAAAGAGGTTGAACCGCTAATGAGCCAATTCACTTCATTTTGTGAAAAAGTTTGCCAAACGGATTCGGTCTTATTCAATATAGAAACTGTATTTGCTCCACCCCAATGTCCAAACCAGATATTTCCAAATTTATCTTCGGCTAAGGAATAAACAGTGTTATTTCCAATTCCGGAATTTTCTGTTTTGTAATTGATCCACTCGGTTCCGGTAAATTTTGAAGTACCTTTTTTACTCGAGGGAGCCAGATTTAATCTACTGAATCCACACCATAGATTTCTCCTACTATCAAACATCAGCTCACCGATTATATTAGAACTAATGCAATTGCTTTTATTTTTTTCCCAGTGCCCATTCGAATAATGAAAAATGCCCTCTCCCCAAGATGCAGCCCAAATAGTTCCATTCGAAGAAATTTCAATATCCGAGATTTGATCATACAAAGAATCGCTGTGCGTCCAATGTTGGTAAGACCAATTATCTGATTCCAGACTAAATCGAGCTACCCCACTTGCATCGTCAAAGCGTTGGTTGAGTTGATCCCATTTACCAAACGCAGCCCAAAAGACCGAATCGTTTTCAACCTTCAAATCGGTTATTGATTGTGCAGGTAAAGGCGACACTTCCTCAAATTGAAAAGCGTTAGAATAAATATTATCTATTAGTGCAATCCCATTTTCAGAACCCAAATAAATTTTCCCATTATAGTATTCAATAGATTTTATTTTATTGTTGTCTAAGGGAAATTCGGGAGTATCGTCATTTATATGACCCCAATTCTCAGGAAACATCATCTCATCATAATCCACATTTACATAATTGATTCCATCGTCAGTAGCGATCCAGATGCGATTCGAATCATCAATTGTGATTGAGTTCACGTTGTTATTGGTAATAAATTCCGGATATCCGAAAGAATATAAAAAAGAATATTCTCCGTTTACAATGTCAAACATAATTAATCCGTTATCAGTTCCCACTAATATTTTACTTTCCGTATTAGCTATATCGAAAATAAAATTTGCATCTACACCTTGATTTTCCTGAATTACACTCAGAAATTCACCATTTTTATATCGGCTAATTCCATCTTCAAAGACCCCGAACCAGTATTCGTCCAGCGGTTCGATATAATGCACAGAATGAATCTCATTTCGTAATAACCCGTCATTTGTACACAGCTCGGAAAATGAACTATTATTTGTATCAAAGATACTCACCCCGCCCCATGTTGCTGAAAAAACCATATCCTGCTGAATAAATATCTGATGAATATGGGTCGTATTTGTATAAACCTCCCAATTATGCCTTTGCACTACTTCAGCCTCGTATGCAATTAGGGAAGAATGACCCAACATTAAAAACGAAAGCACCCAAAATGACACAAAAAATAATAAAGAAAATTTTTGTTTTGTCTTGAGTGATTTTGTGGATAAAGATGAAACTACTAATTTGATTATACTTAATGTATTTTTCATTTGAAAAATTCCTTTTTTACTATTTGATAAAAAATTATTAATGCAAACAGAGCAAAAATAACTAAGAGACTAAACAATATTTTTTGATTAATCATCATAAATCCTATAGATATTAGCCCTAAAAGAATTGTTAGGAAATATGCGATAAACACTACTGTTTTATACGAAAATCCCAAATCAAGCATTTTGTGATGGAGGTGACTTTTATCTGCCTGAAAAATACTCCGAGGTGTTTTCAACCTTCTGAATATTGCGTGAAAGGTATCAAAGAGCGGGATCATAAGCACGATTAGCGGCACTAATAGGGTAAGACTGGCTGCTCCCTTAAATTGAATATTACCGGCAATGGAAAGGGAGGCGATCGAAAATCCCAAAAACAAGCTGCCGGCATCACCAAGGAAGATTTCTGCCGGATGAAAATTGTATTTGAGAAATGCCAAGCAACTTCCCACAAAACAAAATGAAAAATAAGCCACAAATAAATTTCCACAAATAATGCCGGCAATTCCCGAAACTAAAAATACGATAGCAACTATTCCGGTCGCCAAACCGTCCAATCCATCAATAAGATTTATCGAATTCATAATTAGCAGATACCAAACCAAAGTTAGTGGAAAAGAAAAAACGCCGACAACTATTGATGAACCGAAAGGATTTGTAAGAAGATCAATCTTAAATCCAAAATAATACATTAAGATTACAATGCAACTTTCAGCAATCAATTTTTTCCAAGCACTATATTCGAATCTATCATCAAGCACCCCCAATAAAACTACTAGAAAGCCACCAATAAGGAAATAAACCGGCAATTTGCCCGAATTGAAAATTCCGGTTGTTACGAAAAGGATTTGCATGAACACTAATGTAAAAAATATTGAAATTCCTCCACTTTTGGGAGTTGACACAATGTGAACGCTTCTTTCACGAGGGTAATCAATATTCCCAATCAACCTTGAAAATTTACTATTCAAGGGAACCAGCAAAAATCCGATGGCAAATGCCGTAATTGTAATTCCGATATATATCATAACTTCTCTTGTATTAATTTTTTATATTGTTTACGATAATTTTCCACAAACCGTTTTACTGTAAACCTTTTCTGAAATTTTATTTTACTTTCTTTGCCCATCTCCTCTATCAATGTTTTATCTCTGGTAAGAAGAAGTATTTTTTCTTCCAAATCTTTACCTCTTTTCACATCCGCGAGAAAGCCATTTTTTCCCTCATCCACAAGTTCATTATTCCCTTTTATATTTGAAAGGATCACTGGTTTTGCTAACGAAAGAGCCTCGATAACAGAAAGGGATAATCCCTCCCAAAGCGAATATAAAATATATACATCAAATAATTTATTCCACTCCGGAATATTAGACTGCCAACCCGGTAAATTGATAGAATGAGCACAATCTGCATCCCCGATCATTTTTTTTGCTTGTGAAAACATTTCACCATCACCAACAAACACAAATTTAATTTTGTCATCTTGCTTGGTAATTCCAATCGCGATTTTAATTAATTTGAGAATATTTTTTTGCTTTGAAAATCTTGAGACACAACCGAAGATTATATCACTATTATTAAATCCCAAATCGCTTCTTTTAATTTCGCCTGTAGGCTTCAATGGTTCGATTCCGTTATAAATTGTGATGATCTTTGATCTTGGGATAATCTTTTTCTCCACCGCAACAAACCGCTCCGAATCATTAACCGATATGGCAAGATCGCAAAATAATGCACCAACCCATTCCAGAAACATAAAGAACAAACGTTTGGGAAAAGATTGGAAAGGATTGAAAGAAAAACCGTGTATTGTATGAATCACAATCGGTACGCCAGCCAATCTCGCAGCAATTCTACCGAGAAAACCAGTTTTTGAGGAATGGGTGTGAACGATATCAAACTTACAAATACGGCAGATTCTATAAAATTTCCAAAAAATTATAATATCATAAAGTATTATCTTCTGAACCAATCCGGATATGGGAAAATGTTTGATCTGCATATCATTAAGCTTTTCTACTAATGGTCCCCCGGGAGCGGAAGCAACGGAAAAAGTAAATTTTGGAGTAAAATATCTGTGACATTTTTCTTTGTTTTCTAATTCCAAATGCGAAATCAGATTTAGCATAACATTCTGCACGCCAGTAAGCAAAGGCAATAATTGAATATGAAGAATTTTTATTTCAGTTTTTGCGTTTTTCATTGTTCGTTATAAAGAATGCTTTTACCATCTATCTTAATATCCTCATTTCCAATCAAATCACTTCGCATGTAAGGAGAATTGCCTTTGTAGATAACCCGGAATTTAGGATTTTGAAGAAATGGTTTTAACAAGTCGGGATATTCTCCCAACTCGTGTGTATCATATTTTTTTAGATTTGGAATTTGCTCTTGAAAAACCTTTTGAGCAATTTCTTTCAAATCTACTGTTCCCCATTTTATTTGGGATTTTTCATAAATGTAATCAATAATCTTGGGATATTTTTTAAAATCGTTTTCGCTTCGCCATTTAGTCCAAAAATATCTATATATTATTCTATCTATTGGTTTTGCATATCCGATGTGTATAAAATAGACATCTAATATTCTTTCAACTTTATAAAACCAAGGGACTTTGAGATAGTCATAATCCCTGTTTTTTACATATTTTAATAAGGGATGAAAAGAATGGATATAACTTTCGGAATGGTATTCTCTATTCCTGCGAACGTGAAACAAATCAGAATAGAGATTAATTAGAAGTGGATAAATTAAATAATAATTTTTTTGATTTAAAGAAAGCAAATATTCTCGTAGATGGCTAATATTTCTTTTTCCATGCGTATAAGCAATGAAATCCCCTCCCCAACGAACGATCCAATTGTATGAAGTTAAAGATAGGGCTAAATTGCTAATTTTTCGAAAATCATTGGAATTATCTTCTTTCATGATAAGAGAAAATCGGAGCGAATCTTTAATTCTGCTTATTTCTCCAAGCGTGTTATCGTTAGAGCCGTTATCTACCACGATTACTTCATCGGCAAATGAATTCAAAGATAGCAAACAAGTTGCAATCCATTGCTCCTCATTTTTTACTAACATCATCACGCTTATGCCGATTTTTCTTTG
>JAYEKN010000034.1:11215-14892 GCA_034661015.1 Candidatus Cloacimonadota bacterium | reverse complement strand
ATATTCAAATATTTTTCCGGTAATAACACCCTCCCCTTTAATTGAACTTACAAATAACAATAAAGCATCAGCAGATAATATATATTCTATCGCCTTATTATGAAGAAGTTGCGGAATAATTTTTATAAAATCACGGACTGCATTATTCTGTAAAATAGCTATTACTTCGTGAAAATAATTTCCCACAAATATAAATTCAATTTGCTGGGGTAATCTTTTTTGCCGCTGCAATTCTTCCATTGCCTGAATAAAATATTTGGGAGTTTGCTCCCCATAAAATCCGCCTATATAAGTAAAACTAATTTTATTATTGTTTTTCTGAATTTTTTTTCCCACTTTCACCTTTTTAAAATCTCTTTCATCCCACGCATTATACATTACCAAAAGTTTATCCTTCAGAGATTCTCCATATTTTTCACACAGAGATTTCACCATAGATTTGCTAACGGTTGTAATCACTTTTGCTTTTACTAAAATACATTTTTCCCAATATTCGGAATATTTCTTGTGAAATGGCGAAATATATGTCAAATAAGGATGCTGTGTCCAGAGATCTCGATAATCAATGACAAGAGGAATATGAAATCTCTTCGCAATTTTATAAGCGATCACGGCTGAAGTATATGGTCCGATCGTGGCCATAACTGCATCGTATTTATTTTCATTACAAAGTTTGGTTCCCGCCCTATAAGCAAATGGGAGCCAGCCAATCTTATCGTCTATTGGAAATAATCCTCGAATTATTCTTTTAATTCGCTCTGGAGTGTGAAAATATAGTTTCTTTTGTGGGGATTTGATTTGGCTTTTCCGCTGCTTTCCATTTTTGCCGAAATACTTTTTTATTAGATACAAAAGTCGCATCGGGTCAAATGACTTTACTTTATACAAATTATTTTCATCGCACTCTGCGGAAAGAGTTTCATCAATAGAATGGAACTCGATCTTCTTGACAGAGATCACGTCAATAATCCAACTTTTTTTTCGGAGATAGTGAACGAGCTTACATGGTCTTTGCACCCCCGGACCACCTAAGGGTGGATAAAAATAGCTTATAAGCAATAGACGTTTTTCTTTGTTTTTCATGTATTGAAACCCTTGTTTTCTACTAATCGTTCATTACGAGTCAAAAAGAACTAACTGCGGATTGAAACAAAAGCATTCCTAATAAATTCGAACTCTTTATTCTTGTATATGTAATAAATCAAGGAAGAGAAAACCACTAAAATGAAAAAGCATTTAATCAGAAAATTAGTTGGATTGACAGAAGTGAGATATACAAAACCAGAGGATAGGATCATAACAAAAATCAGGATAAATAAATATCCGAGATTATATTTTACTTGATAGACTTTTTGGGCAAAAAAATAATTGAATAAAACGATAAATAAATAAGAGATTACAGAGGATATGCTTGCTCCATAAATACCGAATTTGGGAATCAAAAAGAAATTCATTGCAATATTGAAAAATGCTCCGACTGCAACAGCAACAGTAATATTCGTTGCTTTTTGTTTAACATAAAAACTTAGATTAATAATATTGAAAACGCCCAGCAACAGGTTTGAGATCACAGCAAAAACCACGATTTTCGTTGCCTGAAAATAAGCTCCATCAATTACAACCGAGAAAATTTCATTCGTGAACGTGATAATCAAGATTCCTAAAAAACCGGCGAAAAGTAAATAATATTTGAATATTTTCTTATATATTTTTTTTGCATCAGGTCTGTTCTGAATTTTCATAGCGTAAGGAAAAAAGACGCGGCTTGTGATAGCATTTACAAATGTAATGATCATTCCAATTTTGTAGCCGATAGCGTATATTCCCACATCATGTAAAGAGCCTGCGGAAAGATAAGTTAACATATAGCGATCGGATACTCGTAAAATCATCATCGCAATTGTTCCGGGAACCATGATAATTCCGAAAGACAGTAAATTTTTTAATAATGTGGGAGAAAAATATTTTTTTTCAGAATCGTTCAGTTCAAATCCGGCTTTAAGTTTTTGGATTAAAAAAATCGCTGATATAAAAGAAACTGCTGCTGAAATCAGCATAAAGACGAAAACAAGTTCAAGTGAAAAATTGTGGGTGAAAGCAGCCTGAGATAATAATGCCAAAAATACTAAATTCCTAATAGTACTCAAAATCACAAATTGGCGAGATTTCTCCATAATGTTTAAAAAACTTAGGGAGATACCGGCTAAAGCATCGCACAGCAAAATTATCGAGATGAAAATAAACAAATGGCTATAAGCAGTTGATTTAACAACCAAATCTGAGAGTTCTACTCGAAATAAAATTACTAAAGCGGATAATATTATCCCAACAATGAGAATAATGATGTAGATAGTGGAGATAATCAGATAATAATGCTCTTTGGATTTTTTTTGATAGAAAAATGAAAATATTGCCTGTTGCATTCCCATCAGATAAATTAATCCTGCAAAAGAAATAAAAATCATCAAATTCGCATAAACAGCATATTCGCTGGGAATCATATACGAAGTGAAAATTGGTAAAAATAGGAGTAGAATAATCTTATTGAATAAACTACCAGCAGTATATACAAAAATTTTTTTTATAAGCTTGTTCATTTATCTATTATTTCTTTATATATTTTTATAGTTTTTTGGACAATTATTTCCCAGATGAAATTCTTAATGATGTGATTTTTCAGTTTATTGCTTTTCGGTTTGTTAAGAGAATTTTTTATAGTGTTTTTAATTGATTCTATCGAATGGGGATCGGGATAATCAACCATATTTCCAAAATATTCTTTGGTTCCACCGAAAGGAGTTATAACAATATTTGCACCCGCAAGTCCTGCTTCAAGCGCCGCTCTTCCCGGAGTTTCGTATCTTGTGGGAAGGATAAATGTTTTACAGGCAGCGTAAGCGGAAGCAAACAGCGGATCATCATGATCGAGCCAATTAATATGAGTAATATTTTTGCTTTCTGCAATATTTTCTAAGCACTTTTGACCTTCATCGTTTTTTAAAACATTGGCAATTATCACAACCGGATGATCAATCTGACGTAATGCTTTAATAATATTCAAACCGTTTTTGCGAACAGGTCCAAGATGCCCAACATATAGGATAAAATCATTTAATCCGTATTTTTCGACAAAAAGTTTGGGATTGGCATTAGCAAATCTTTTTTCTACTCCATTGTGAATGACACGAATTTTGTTCTTCTCTATTCCCAATCCATTGACAAGAAGGTCTCCCTCTTCTTTTGTGTTCGGCAAAACCATTTCCGCTCCATTGCAAATGGATTTTGTAAGTTTATAATCGGAAATTGACCGCTTAAATATATTCCGAAAAGGCTTTTCAAATCTTTGATAATTTCTCAATGTTTTTGCAGAATGATTGCTGAAAAAAATCGGGTTAACTACATATCTTGTGCCATTTAGCGATAAATTTTTCGCCAACGCATAAGTTGAAATGCTGGCGTTAAATAGATGCACAAGATCATTCTTCCCGAATTTAAGATTTTTATTCCACATATCAAATAATTCGGCATCAATCCCAGCTTGTAATAGTCCCTCTTTCATCTGCAAAGTTTTATATGAGGGACCACCCGGATTTAGCATAATACTTTGGTAACTTGCAATTATAATTTTCATATTAAAATATTTTTTTTACCACGAAATACACGGAAAAACACGGAAA
>JAYEKN010000034.1:0-11115 GCA_034661015.1 Candidatus Cloacimonadota bacterium | reverse complement strand
ACACGGAAAAACACGGGAAGGTTTCATAGTAATCTTCGGGCTTTCCGAGATTCATAATCATAAAGATAATCACGCCATTGCCATTGTCGAATCCGTTTTATATTATCGGGAAATGAAAACTTGGGAGCATTTTTCCAAACAATAGAATCATAAGAAATCTCAGAAGCAGGCTTCACAATGCTCTCATTGTTTTCATCCGCAGCTACTCGCAAATAAACTTCATTATTCTCGTTTTCGTTCAATATTTTCAATTCATTATCAGCGTATTCGATTTTGAATTTTGCTTGAATGCGTTTTTTCCACCATTTCCGAAAGCCATCCATCGTTGTTTTCCATATTCCGGTTTGATTATTAATAAATTCAACAATATCATCTATCACATCTAACTTCTTATGATGAGGATGATGGTAAAGAATTATTGGTTCATTCAAAACCAATTTTCTTAAAATCACTTTTTTATAATAATTTTTCATCTCATTTTCTGAATAATGAGAGCGATGCAGTCGGCCCATGCTTATCGGATGAATAGGAATTTGAAGAGTTCGATAGCTCTCATTGTTACCTTCCGGAAAAAATGGCAGATTATCATAGTCCAAAGCAAACTCTGATGAATAAGCAAAATTCAGGTTATCAACGGCTTTTGCCAATGACTCATTCCAAGCACCAAAAGGGGAAACAAATCCGGTGGTTTCTATTTGTAACTTTTTCAGAATTTCTTTACCTTTTTTCAAATTTGAATAATTATCATTATAATTTTTATATGTCTGGTGTTTAAAACAATGGAGAGTTAACTCTTGTGATTTGAAATTTGAATAAGATTTCTTCAAACGATCAAGTGAATCCGCCACCAAAAACCAGCTGGCATTAATTTTATGCTTTTGACAAATCTCATACATTTTTTTTGCTTCTTCCGGTTTGCAACCATCGTCATCTACTCGAAAAATAAATATATTTTTTGAATATTGGGGATAATACCATTTCTGAACAAAGGGTAAATCCCTTTGGAAATGAAGATATTCCAGAGAAATTCGCACAATTCTACGTATTTTACCCTTTGAAACCTGAGCAACAATTTCAGATCCAAGTTCTTTTCTATCGTCCGAGAACCTTTTCCGTTTAGATTGTTTATTTCGTAGCAACTTGTTGATATCAAATGGCAAAAAAATGATCGCACCTTTTCCTATCTTTTTTGTATAAATTTTCAAACCTGTATCCAAAGCCTTCATATTGTTTTTAGGTAAATAAATATCATCAAAAACATCCACAATACCAATTGAAGAAAAGATGGAGTTACGTTCCGAGATCAAATATTTCCTTCTAATTTTCTTATATGGCTCGAATTGTGAATAAGAATCAATTAGAACTGAGCCCCCTGATTTTATATAATTATTAACAACTTTTTTTTCTTCATTATCAAGTTTTTTACAAATAATCAGAACAGAATATTCATCAATTTTAATTGTGCTAAAATCGGTAATAATGTCATAAAAAATTCCCTCTTGTTGAAGAATTATTTTCCAGCCCTTTTCTTTTCCTATGACACCAATTTTTAATTTCATAAAAGTGATTCTATTTCCTGAGTTAATAATTTTTCGCGTTTTTCAAGAAGGAATTTGTTTACAATTCTTTCTCGGGTTTGCTGCCCTTTTGGAAAATTTATTGCTTTTTTTATAGCAGCTGCCGTTGCACCCGGATCATCAAAAGGTACATAATAACCGGTTTCACCAACGAGTTCAGGAATCGCACCTCGCATTGTAACCACGGGAGTTGCCTTGCAATACATCGCCTCCGCTATCGCAAGCCCAAATGATTCCCGATAAGAAATCTGACAATAAACTTTTGCTTTGCACAAATATTTTTTCACCTCTTCGGAAGAGATGTGTCCCGTGAACTCCAATGAAGAAGAAATGTTTTGCAACTCTTTTCTAACCTTTTCACCGTATTTTCCGATAATCACAAAACGAAGATCAGTACAAATTTTTGCTGCTCTTGCAAAAGTCATCAATCCCTTCAACTTATACGTTTGATTCAAAATTCCAACTGCATTCGCAACTGTAACAATTAGATTTTCCTTCTTAGATTTGTCCTTTTTGTTTAAGTGAATACTATCCTCATTTTTTATACCCAAAGGAATTGTCATTGTTTTTTTGTTTGGATAAAATTTATTTATTTCCACCTTGGTAAAATCTGAAGGGCATAAAATTTTATCACATTTTTGAAGAGTATATTTTAAAAAAATAGATGATCCAAGCAATCCGCCATAATTATATTGAGGAACTTTTGCAACCTCATAACCACCAATCATTACACATGTACTCTTCATCAAAATTCTTGAAAAAAAAACGGAAACGAATGCCCGAAAATCTCCAAACCAAATGTAGGTTAGATCTGCCCAAAGAATCCCGCAAAATAATTTAACTATTGTTCTTAAAACATCTCTAAGGCTATTCCGAATTCCCGTAAAATCAATAACTCTAACTTTCCCTTCGCCGGATTCATCCTTGGAAAAATGCTGTTTCAGAATCCGAATGTCTGCAAGAACGAAAGTGCTATCATAAGAAGTTACAATTAAAATCTTTCGGGAATTCATATTAAAAAATTTCCTGCGAACTTAATGAATTTATGAAAGCAGCCATCTACGATATCTTATAAAGAATCGCTAATTTTTTTTGCAATCGATTCTGCATCCAACTGAAGATATTTGAAGACATCTTCCGTTTTTCCGGAAACTCCGTACCGGGATGCACCAAATGTTTTTAACTTAGCGTTTAGTTCAAATTCTAATAATTTGGACGCAATAATACTTCCCAAACCGGTATGAACATTATGATCTTCGTAAGTAAATATTTTTCCTGATTCTGCCACGGCTTTGATATCCTCTTTTGAAATATCTGATAATGAAGAAAAATTCCAAATAGCGATTTCTATACCGATTCCCTTGAGAATTTTATGAACTTGTAAGGCTTTCTCAACCATAACTCCAGTTGCCAAAAGTGCGCCATCTTTTCCCTGACGTAATTCATCAACCTTACCATAGTCGAATTTATGATTTTCATCGTAGAATATTTTCCCGTTTTCAGCGGTGATCACTTCGGTTTTCGAACGACCAAGCGGAATAAAATAATTTCCGGTTTGAAAAGCAATATATCGGATAACTTGATCTGTCTGATTTGCATCTGCGGGAATAATAATTTTAAATCCGTACAAATTCCGCATCAAACCGATATAATCTATACACTGATGGGTTTTCCCATCTTCGCCCACATCCAAACCAACGTGTGTTGTTACAAGTTTTAGATTTGTTTTATTTATATCGTTTAAGCGTTGCTGATTATATGTTTCGTCCACACCGAATACACCAAAATCCGAAAAAAACGTGATGATATTTTCCTTTGAAACAACTCCGGCGATTACAGCAGTATTGTGTTCTTGAATTCCACTCTGATAAAATGCATGCGGATATTCCTTCGCAAATTTATTCGTTCGGACCGAACCCGCAAGATCGCAATCAAAGACGGCAAAGGGAATATTTTTATTTGCTTTTGCCAGATCATAAAGAGCTTCTCCATAAGCATTTCGGTTTGCTACTTTTCCTTTTTTGTAAATGATGCGTTTGCCGACGTTCCCAAGCTGGGGCTTGGTAACGAGAAATTGATCGGTGGGCTTGGGAACTAAAGATTGATTGGGAGAGTTGGGAACTGAAGATTGATTGGAAGAGTTGGGAATGAGAGATTGATTTGGAGAGTTGGTAACTGAAGATTGATTGGGAGAGTTGGGAACGAGAGACTGATTGGGGATTTTGGTGAGAGGAGATTCTTGTTGGAGATTAGATGCAGGTATTTCTTTGTATGAATTTGGGACTTGGGATTCTTGGTTGAGAATAATTTTATTTGGCGGGATGGTAAAATTTTTCCGCATATTTTTGAAATATGACAAGTTTGCTTTCAAACCGAGTTCTTTCATTGCTTCTGCATACTGATCTTCGGAGAGTGGCTTACCATGATAGGTTTCGTCATTTTCCATAAATGAAATTCCATTTCCCATTGTCGTATATGCCAGAATCAAGGTTGGGTTTTGGGTATCTGCTTTGGCTTTTTGAAAAGCGTTTAACAATTCGTTAAAATCATGTCCGTTTATCTCAATTACTTTCCAGCCGTCGGATTCATAATTCCCTTTTACATTTTGCTGCATTACTTTGGAAATATTTCCACTGATCTGCAATCTATTATAATCAACAATTCCGGTAATATTATTCAAGCCGTACTTTACTGCAAATCGTCTTGCTTCGGAGATTTGTCCTTTTTGCTGCTCGCCGTCTCCCATCACAACGAACACGTCAAAATTTTCTTCTTTCTGTTTTCCGGCAAGAGCAAATCCGATTCCGGCTGAAAGTCCCTGTCCCAGATTTCCGGTTGCCCACTCAATTCCGGGCACATCCGGTTCAACATGTCCTTCAAAAATACTACCGGCTTTTCTAAAAAAGGCAATTGCGTGTTCAATATCAAAAAATCCCATTCTTCCTAAAACAGAATAAATTCCCGGAGCTGTATGCCCGTGACTAATGACTATTCTGTCTCGAGATGGATCGTGTATATTTTCAGGAGATATATTTGCAAAATCATAAATGGCAAGATAAATGTCGAGTGATGAAATTGAACCACCCGGATGACCGCTCGCTGCAAGGGTTGTCATGGTTAGAATATCACTTTTGCAAACTTTGCTAATTTTTTTTAATTCGTCAACTGTATATTTTGTTTTCATTTATAAATCCTTTATAATTAATTTTTTTTGGTAGCTGACGATTTCTTTGATTCCTTTTCCGGCGAAATCAAGCATGCCGTTGAGCTGCTCGCGAGAAAAGGTTGCCTGTTCACCCGAACCTTGAATTTCGATAAATTTTCCATCTTCGTCTTGCACAATATTCATATCAACATCTGCATTTTCGTCTTCTTTATAAGGTAGATCGAGAAGTACTTCTCCATTTACAACACCTACACTAACTGCACCGATAAATTTTTTGAGGGGAAAAGTTTTAATTTTATTTTCTCGTTTCATCTTGCTAAAAGCATCGTATAAAGCCATGAAAGCACCATTGATAGAGGCAGTTCTCGTGCCACCATCCGCTTGGATTACATCACAGTCAATATAAATGCTCCGCCCCGGGAAAGCATACAAATCTGTTATTGCCCGAAAAGTTCTCCCGATCAATCTTTGGATTTCGTGGCTTCGACCTTTTATTTTACCTCTCTCTCGATCGCGAATATTCCTTTTATCTGCTGCTCGTGGTAACATATCGTATTCAGCAGTTATCCAACCGTATTTCCCACCTTCCTGTTTTATGAATCGCGGAATTTGATAAAGAGCAGAGACGGTGCAAATCACTTTTGTTTTCCCCATCTCAACAAGCACGGAGCCCTCCGGTTCTTGTAAATAATTTTTTGTTATTCTAAAAGGTCTCATTTCATTCGCTTTTCTTCCATCAAATCTTTGTATCATTACAAATCCTTTTCATTTATTTTTTTCATCAATTAGAAAATTTAATATTTTTCTCAATTCTTCTTTGTTATCTTTATAATCGGAAGTTTGAAATTCCTTTATTTTTTTTGGGGGACGACTTTTACAAATTTTTTCTATTCGTAACTTTATTCTCACCCCTTCTTCCTGTACTTTTTTTCTCTTGCGCGGATGTTTCACATTTGTATGAAACGAAACTACTTCCATCCCAAAAAGTATTGTTACCCAATTAAGATAAAGCCAGATCATAAAAATTGGGAATGCTCCCAGTGTTCCATACACGGATTTAACATTTGTAAATGTAACAATATACCAATCAAAAGATATTTTAGAAATTATCCAAACAATGCTGGTGAATACTGCTCCAATGGCAGAGTGAGATGCTTTTGGCCGCACAGAAGGAATGAATTTGAACATCACAAAAAGTAACAGAAAGATGCTAAAATAAGGTAAAATATGAATAATAATTTTCAAATTTGCAACGGTACTAATAATTGGCAACGAAGTTGTGAAAAGTAACATTGCCACAATAATCACTCCGCCTACAATTGCAGCAATAAATCGTTCAAAATCTCTAAAAAAATTGCGCTCTTTTAATTTGTGAATCCTCAGAATGTCATCAAAAGCCCGTGAAATTGATTTGAATAAAAAGAATGAAGTCATCATTAAAAGTATAAATCCGAAGATATTCATTCCAAGTCTTCGTTCAAGCATTTCGGTAATGATTTGTTTTAAACTTTCAGCAGAACCCGGTAAAAAGGTTTGAAAAATAAAACCTAAGATAACTTCACGGATTTTTCCCATTGTAATATTCGGAGTGAAATAAAAAATTACCATTACAAAAGGGATAAAGCCGAGGAACGTTATATAACCAAGATTCGAAGCCATCAAAAAACCATGATCTGCCGAGAAATTTTGATAAACCAGACGAACACTTCGGAAAAATTTACTGAAAAATTCTTTGATTTTATTCATAGCGTAAAATTTCTACAGGATCTAAACGGCTAGCATTAATTGCCGGAACGATTCCGGAAATAAAACCAACCCCGACTGATAATCCGAGAGCAATTTCTATCATCGCCAAATTTGTGGCAGTTGGAGATTTTAAAAAGTTGCCGAGAACACTTAAAAGTGATAATCCCAAAAGGATTCCAACAATACCGCCGAGTAAGCTAACTAATAAAGTTTGCACAAGAAATTGGATCAAAATATCACGCCTTTTTGCACCAACAGCCATACGTACACCAATTTCACGCAAACGCTCTTTTATAGAAGCAAGGCTGATATTCGCAATCACAATTCCACTGACGAGAAGATTGAAAATGAAAATAATGATCACGACAAAAAGTGTTTTTTGCGTCTGCTTCTTAATATCTTCCATCCTGTCATTATTAGCACGAACTTCAAAAACCTGATTACCATCCCGAAGTGCAAGCAAAAACTGGGAAATCTTTTGCTGGGTGGGAGTTACTTTATCAACCGATGAAACTCTAAAATTAATGGAACTTAAAGGTTCGTCATAATACATTTTCTTTGTCATGGTTGTAAGGGGAACAAAACAGCGACGATTCATCCAAGACAAAGCGTTCTCACCCATTGCACCGAAATACATCTCTTTCTTCTCCATTATTCCGATAATATGAAATTTTGTCCCGTTTAGATTTATCTTTTTCCCAATTGCCGGTTTTTCCCCAAACAATCTTTCTTTGATCAGGGTTCCGATAACAATCACTTTTTTTGCTTCACGAATATCGAAATTCGAGATAAATCTTCCTTCGCCGATATAAAATTCCTCAGCCTCTTGATATTCGGGATATACTCCGAGTGTTCGAGCGTGTGTGTATTTTCCTTCAAATTTTAGCCTGTTCCACTTTGAAATTGTGGGACTAAAAGCCTGAAGTTCGGGAAAATATCTTCGCAATTTTTTCATATCTTCCAAAGTTAAACGTTGCTGATACGCTTCACTGCGTTTATTCAGGTCAAAGCTCCATTGCGGGTGAATAGACAATTTTAATGCCCCTCCTCTTTCCTCCATGAATTGTAAGGACTTCTCTCTGCCACCTTGAACAAGTGAAGAAACTACGATAATCGTCAATGCACCGAGAATCACTCCAATCATCGTGATAATGGTTCTTCCGATGTTGTGAATCATATCGGAAACGCCGAGTTTTATATTATAGGCAATATTCATACGACAAAATTATGGCTAACAAAATCAAAAAATATCAGGTGGTGGCTGGACTTCAGCCAACTCTGTTTCCGGCTGGAGTTATGTTTGCTTTTGTTTCCGATTCTCTTATCTGAATTCCATCCGAAAAGAGCGGATGAAGTCCGGAATCCTTCTTGTTTATTGAATTCTACCATCTGCAATATTTATGATATTATCAGTTACTTCTGCAACATAACTATCGTGAGTAACAACAATTATGGTATGTCCCTGGGAATGCAGATCGTTAAATATGCTCATGATCCCATGCCCGGAAGTGCTATCCAAATTTCCCGTAGGTTCATCCGCGAGGATTATTGCCGGATTATTGACCAAAGCACGTGCAATAGCAGTTCGCTGACGTTCACCACCGGACAGTTCATTCGGTTTATGCTTTAGACGATGCCCAAGCCCAACCTGTTCCAGCACTCGTTTGGAACGTTTAATCCGTTTTCTTTTATGTATTCCAGAATAAATCAATGGAAGTTCTACATTTGCCAGAATATTCAGATTTGGCAGCAAATTAAATGTCTGAAAAACAAATCCAATCTTACGATTTCTTATTTCAGCTAACTTATTTGATTTGAGACTGCTTACCATTTCCGCATCAAGATGGTAGGTTCCTTCCGTAGGTGTATCAAGACAGCCAAGAATATGCAAAAGGGTAGATTTACCCGATCCGGAAGGTCCCATTATTGCGGTATAACTTCCTCGTTTGATTGAGATATTCACTCCCCTTAAGGCGGTAACTTGGATCTTTCCAGTATCATATATCTTTTTTATATTTTCAATTTTAATAACCATTTTTTCTCACATTCAAACCACTAAACACCTGGAATTACACGGAAAATAGATTTTTATGCGTAAGAAAAAAAAGCAGAAGAAATGCTTTTGACATTTTTCGTGTATTCCGTGATTCAATATCATAAATATTTACTCATCTCTTTATGGGCTTCATATTTTTGGATTTTATCGCGTTTTTCATATTCTCGTTTACCCTTAGCAATAGCTATTTCAACTTTTGCAAGTGCCTTTTCGTTAATGTAAATTCTGGTTGGAATTAGCGTGTATCCTTTCTCTTCAATGTTCTTTTGCATCCGTTTGATCTCATATTTTTTCAACAACAATTTTCGTGGTCGGCGAGGGTCGTATTTTTGATAAAATCCTTTTTTATATTGGCTGATATGCAGACTTTCCAGCCATACTTCTCCATCAACGATTTTTGCAAAGCTATCAATGAAATTTACTTTCCCGGCTCTAATTGATTTGATTTCATTACCGGTAAGGACAATTCCCGCTTCGAAAGTTCTTTCAATATGATAATTTCGAATAGCTTTTTTATTTTTAAACTCCATTGAATGAACCTTTAATTTGTCTATTTAAGGATTATACAATCAGGGATGATTATTTAACGAACATTATTTCTTGTGAAATTCTATTACTTTTTTCAGAATTTCATCCAATTCAACCTTGGGTTTGAAACCAACATATTTCTTTAATTTTGAAATATCGGGAGCTCTTTTTCTCATGTCCTCAAAACCTTCTTCATATGCTTCCGCATAAGATATTTTTTTAATGACAGATGAACTATTAGTTAATTTTTTCACCTTTTTGGCAAGTTCCATAATTGATATTTCTTGATTAGTCCCAATATTAAATATTTGTCCAACGCATTTTTCTTCAGTCATCAAATTGATGATTGCCCCGACAATGTCCTCTACATAAGTAAAACAGCGTGTTTGCTCTCCGTCTCCATAAACAGTGATTGGGTGATCGAGAAGTGCTTGCTGAACAAATCTGGGAACAACCATGCCATATTGCCCTGATTGACGTGGTCCGACAGTGTTAAACAATCGTCCGATAACTACAGGTAATTTTTTTTCATGCCAATAAGCAAGTGCGAGGAATTCATCAATCGCCTTTGATTCTGCATACGACCATCTGCGAATTGTGGTTGGACCGTAAACCCGATTGCTATCTTCTTTGAAAGGCAACTCATCCACTTTTCCATATACTTCTGAAGTGGACGCAATGAATATCTTTTTTTTGTATTTATTAGCCAATTTGATCATTACTTCCGAACCGGACACATTTGTTTCTATTGTTTCCACCGGATTATCCACAATGAACATCACCCCAACAGCTGCTGCAAGATGATATATTTGATCACACTTTTTAACACAATCCTGAATAAGTTTTTGATTAAAAATCGTATCTATGTGAACTTCGAGATTTGCATTCTTATAAATATGACGAATGTTGGACAATTTGCCTGTGGAAAGGTTATCAATAATTATGACATAGTGCCCTTGGTCGAGTAATTTTTCTGCCAGATATGAGCCGATAAATCCGGCTCCACCTGTAATTAGTATTTTCATCAATTCTCCAATTTATCTATATTTTAAAATGATCTATGGTTTCTTCCAAACCATGTGAAAAATCTTTTTTGACTTCGTAATCAATTAATTTCTTTGCTTTTTCGATTGAGGCATAAGAATGCTTTATGTCTCCTAACCTTGGCGACGAAAAATCCGGTTCGATTGCTTTACCCAAAATGATATTAATCTTGTCAACTAATTCAACAAGTGTAATTCTATCATTACAAGCAATATTCATCACATTACCAGGTGCATTTTTTGCAAAACAAGCTTTGATATTTGCGCTAACAACATTCTCTATAAACGTGAAATCACGCGACTGGGTACCATCTCCGTAGATGGTGGGCTTTTCGTCTTCCATAATTGCGGTAATGAACTTTGGTATTACCGCAGAATATTGAGATGTCGGATCTTGTTTTGGTCCAAAAACATTAAAATAGCGAAGGCAAACAGTTTCAAATCCATATAAATTATAAAACATTTGACAGTAACGTTCACCGGTATATTTGGATAATGCATAAGGAGAAAGCGGATTAATCCGCATATCTGTATGCTTTGGTAGTTCTTCACTATCACCGTAAATTGAAGACGATGAAGCAAAAACCAATCGCTTCACATTTGTTTCTTTTGCTGCTTGAAGGACGTTCAAAGTGCCAACTATATTGACTTCGTTAGTAGTCAGTGGGTCATTAACAGAACGAGGAACAGAAGGCAAGGCTCCCTGATGTAAAATATAATCAACATTTTCTACAGCAGAACGCACAATATGATAACTGCGAATATCCCCTTCAATCAATTTGCATTTTTTATGTTTTACCAATTCTGCGATATTACTTCTTCTGCCGGTAGAAAAGTTATCTAAAATGGTTACATTTTCACCCATTTCCAATAAATGCTCTACGATATTCGAGCCGATAAAACCAGCTCCACCTGTAACTAAAAAATTCACTTTTGCTCCTTTATAATAAATTAAATTTTACTGAATATTTTTTTTGGAACAATTCATAGCAAGTTTTT
>JAYEKN010000033.1 GCA_034661015.1 Candidatus Cloacimonadota bacterium | reverse complement strand
GGGCACACCAGAAAGGAGGTAACACATGTATTTATTTCGTATCCACATACGTCCAGGGGGTGGCTCCGCTAGCATGGAGGATACTTTTGAATATTGTCTGAAGAACGGATTGCTTGGGGTTGGCTGGAGAACTGAAACCAATAAGAATACCACTGATTGGGATGAGTATTTTGGCGAAGCCTCCGGAATCCATGACAATTTGAATGTTTGCCACTACATCAAAAAATGGGTTGGCAAAGACGATTTAGTATGGACTAGAGATATGGCCGGAGAATATTACCTGGCCAGGGTCATATCTGGCTGGGAATATTTTGTTGATGGAGAGTCTATAGAAAAAGATATCGATATAGCAAATGTTTTTCGGGTGGAATTTCAAGAAGTCGCGATAGATCAAGTTCCTGGAAAAGTTATCGCGTGTTTCAGGGCTCCCAGAACCATTCAAGAAATTGCCGACGAAAAAGCAAGAGAGTTTTCCAAATATCTGTGGAATCGGTTGTCTCGTGAAAAAAAATATGAGGTAGATAATTCCAAATTTCATAACATTTTCATGATGTTGGATGACGAAGAAACGGAAGATTTGGTATTTCTATATTTGCAAAGCTTAGGTTGGTATAAGGCTCCAAACTCCAGAAAAGCTGATTCAATGAGTTTTGAATATCTTTCTGTAAATCCGAAGACTGGGGAAAAGGCTCTAACCCAAGTAAAAACAGGAAATGTCAGTTTAAATAGGAGCGATTTCTCGTAATATCCTTACAAGATATTTTTATTCCAATCAAATGGCCTATACGAAGGTGACTATGAAAATAATGTTGTTTGCATAAAGAGGGACGAGATAAAGGGCTTTCTCAAGAAATCTCTTGAATGGCTCCCGGAAGTTTTCAAAATGAAATGGGAGATGATTGCAAATTGAAAATGCCCAACAAGACGGATTAAGTCCGACTGAAAAAGCCGGTGCAATTTCTATTCTGCATAGTTCATTGTCAAACGTGCCTTTAGCCAAGTTCTTCTTGGCTTTTTCATCGGCTTATCCGCAACGTTAGCCAGATAATTTATGATATGAAAGAAAAAAACTGTAAATATCTTCTTGATTTATTTTTACAAGAAGTAAAAAAATTAAAAAATCCGTCATTCATCAATTTGGAGAATTGGACCATAGCAG
>JAYEKN010000032.1 GCA_034661015.1 Candidatus Cloacimonadota bacterium | reverse complement strand
TGAATGCTTTAAACGCTTATCTGCCCATTGGAAAAATATTACAGATTGAAGTAGGCCAGTCTCCGATGAAAAAATGAAATTGTCCAAAAAAGTATGCTAAAAAAAGGCATTTTTCCAGAGGTCTGAAATTTTAATTTGCATCTTTCTTTGAAAGCTATTTTCAGGTTATCGCGTTGAACCGCCCGGCTCCCTGAAGGCTACGTTAGTTTTTTTAATTGACGTTGTATATACATTGTGATAAATTAATTGTATGTTTAAATGGAATCCTGAAAAAAATAAAACACTATATAAAGTTCGAGGTATTACTTTTGAAATGGTTGTACAGGCAATTAGTGACGGCTACGGTATTTCTGATGTTCCTCATTGGAATCATGATAAATACCCCAATCAGAGAATTATAACTGTAATGATTAATGGTTATGCCCACTTGGTTCCTTATGTAAAAGATGGTGAAAATTATTTTCTAAAAACAATTATTCCAAGTCGAAAAGAAAATAGGAAAATTAAAGGAGCGAGCAATGTCTAAATTTAAAAATCCAGACGAACTTAATGCTGAAGAATTAGAAATCCTCGAAGCATATAATAGCGGTAAATTACAAGGTGCTCCCGTTTCTAAGCTTATGATGCTTGCCGCAAAAGAAACTCTAAGAAAAAATAAAAATATTAATATCAGAATTTCCGAGAATGATTTGGAGTCTATTAAAATGCTTGCCGCTAGAGAGGGGATGCCATATCAAACACTGATTGGTAGTATACTTCATAAATACGCATCAGGCTATTTGCAAATATAGCTTAATCGTTAGTGCGCCAAGAAAAGCTTGGTGCTTCTTGCAGGGTGAAAGTCCCTGTTGGGCAAGGTTTAGCCAACCACCCGTATCGAGTGTTGCGTGATTGGGAAGGATAGACATACCGTCAAACGACCCACACGAAGCGTACACAGAGAATCATGTAGGTTTGAAATTGTTAGTTCGTATCAAAAAGATTCTTATCGTGCTCTTTAGACAGTAAAATTGGGCAACAAAATTTATGTACTCCATACATTCAAGAAAAAATCAAAAAAAGGTATCAAAACTCCCAAGCCAGATATCGAACTTGTTAGAAAAAGGCTTCATAAGGCACAAAGATTAGCCCAGGAGGAAAGAAATGAAAAATAACATAAAATTTAAAAAA
>JAYEKN010000031.1 GCA_034661015.1 Candidatus Cloacimonadota bacterium | reverse complement strand
GAAAGGCTTTATGATGAAAAAAAATAATGAAAATTCCGAAAAACTTAAAGAATTAAATGAGAGTATTGCTGAAAATCCTGATGATGCAAAAGCATATTATGACAGAGCTTTTCTAATTTATCCTGAACAAACACAAAGAGCAATTTCAGATCTGACAAAAGCTATTGAACTTGATCCTGAAAATGCGTTTCATTATGGTCTAAGAGGATACATATATAAAAGCAGAAACGATGATCAAAAAGCAATTTCAGATCTGACAAAAGCTATTGAACTTAAACCTGAAGATGCTAGTTTTTATAAGTTGAGAGCAGAGAATTATAAAAAAACACACGAATACGAAAAAGCCTTTGAAGACTACGAAAAAGCAATTGAAGGGAAAATTGATTTAGAATTGAATAATGATGTGTATATGGAATTATTAGTGGAAATTGCTTATATGAATTTTAAAAAACATAAATACGACAAAATTAATAAATATATAGAGCAAATCCATTCTATTGATGATGCTCCACTTAAAACATATAAAAAATTTAAAGAAATGGCAGATTACTATGATAAAATTGAAGATTACGAATCTGAATTAGAATTATATAAATGTGTTACGCTGTTTACTCCAGACAACTATAATATTATGGAAATTAGAGAGGAACTTAATGATAAATTAACGGCTAAATTAAAAAAGGATCATAAAATTAACATCATCCAAGCCCGTATCGAGGAACGCAACAAAATCATCGCCGACCTTTCTCACTCGATAAAAAATATGCTCGGAACAGTTATTGATCCATTGGAAAATCTTAGGGGAGAAAAAGAAGTGAAGCCAAAGATCATAGACAATGCCATTCGGGGAGCAAATCTCATTAGGGAAATCGTGAATGCTATGAATTTATCTTTCAAGGGTTCGTATGAAGATTTTGCTTATGATTCCAAACATAATGAGGGAGAAGATTCCCTTTCCATAGAACTTATGATCATTGAAGCGCTCAAACATTCGGTCAGCAATATGTTTGACAGCAAATATTTTGGCAACTTTATGCGAAATTATTTTCCCACGAAAGTAATTTTTACTTCAGCAAAATCTGCTTGGAAACAAATTTCAAATTCAAACGAAATTGCAGAGATAGAGAAATTTATGAACGAATACTTATTCAAAACCGATTTCGTGCTGGAATCTGCTGAAAAGTTTGTAACCGGAAACGAGAAAGGATCTGCGATCAAGCTGCAAATTCTTTTTCAGGAAATAATTTTCAATGCTGTAAAATACGTCGGATTTGCAAATTTTGAGGATAGAATTCTGAAAATACATTTTACTGCTTCCAAAGAAAAAGTTGCATTGTTAGTAGAAAATTCATATAAACCTGCTGAGAAAACCAAAACAACCGGCTTGGGACACGTGGTCATCGAAAATTTTAGCAAACTCTTGCGCACAAAACCTGAGATAAAAAAAACAGATAAGAATTTTTCCCTGCAAGTAAAATTTCATAACTTTTGGCAAAAAATTTGAGTTAAGCGGGCTTTAGCCCACTTGACTTAAGTTTTTCCCCTACGTACATCACAAAAAAAGATAACTCAAATAAGATGTATGCATGTTTAGTTTCAGTCGGGAAAAAACTTGCTACAAATTTCACATGCACAAAAAAATAGCTGCAAAATAAAATAGTTATGAAAGCGAGAAAGCAATATGAAAATTCTATATGTAGAGGATGAACTTTCAACAAATATTCCCAAAATTATCCGATTGTTCCAAAAATATTTGGGCGATAAAAATGTGAGCAAATTGCAGAAATTGGAAGAGGACGAATATGGAGCGTCCCCGCAAGAAATAAAGGAAATTATAGATAGTTCGGATATTGTGCGAGCGGAATATAATTTTGAGGATGCTTTGTTGCAGGTTCTGAAATACAGCGACCATTATTCGCTTTTCATCGTTGATAGAAATCTCACAAAAGAAGGCTATTCTTTGGAAAAGATTCAAAATATTGATAATGATTTTGATGAGAAATTATTAGACAAATATTGTGAAAGGGAGGGTGACTACCTTTTGGAAAAATTGGCGTATAAGGGAATTGTTATTAAGGAGAAATTCTATTTTCTCACCGCATATTCCGCCAGTGAATTGCCTAACAAAAATGAGATCAGTCAGCATATTTCCCTGAAACAATTTAAAGAAAGTAACATCATTGACAAATCCAAAAATGAAGACTTCAAGGAACTGATCCAAAAAATCAACAATATCAAAATTTTGAACCTGCACTTAGAAAATAAGAAATATATTGATATTTTGCGCTCCAAAATAAAAGGCAATAGCAGTTACAATTTTATCCAACTTCTTCAAAAAAAGGACGATGGTTCACCTACTGCAATTGCAATGAATCTTGGAACCTTGCGAAAAATATTGGAAAACATTCTTATCCTAATTGCCAAAAAGAAAGATGCTCCTGAAGACTGCTGGAATGAGAAGAATAAAAATCAAATCGTAATGAGAAATGTAATATATTGGATTTTTCATGATGATGACGAAAAGCATGAAAAAAATTATAGATTCGGTTCCAACATCATCATAAAAAATGCTTTTTACAATATTATGGGAATTGGTTCTGATTTTGGATCGCATAGCAAAAATACTTCCGATAATTTTGAACCAACCACAGATACGGTAAATTCTTTGGTTTATCAGTTGAAGGACCTTATTCTGTGGGTTGATGGGATTGGGTAAGTTAAAACAAAATGGTACGCCAGAGAGGACTCGGACCTCTGACCTACGGCTTAGAAGGCCGTTGCTCTATCCAACTGAGCTACTGGCGCACATTAAATGAGAGGAGACTTTTATAAATTGTGGGAAAGATATTAAATTTGGTAGCGACGCAGGGATTCGAACCCCGGACACTCGGATTATGATTCCGATGCTCTAACCAACTGAGCTACGTCGCCGAAAAAAAATGGTAGCGGGGGCAGGATTTGAACCTACGACCTTCAGGTTATGAGCCTGACGAGCTACCAGACTGCTCCACCCCGCGACATAATTTATTATACCTAAATTTTTCACCCCGACTTTCCTTGTCAAGTTTTCCCAATTAGTGTCCATACGTAAACTCAAAATTTTGCAATAATTCTCCGCAGGTAATTCGACGCAGATTCACCCCGTAGGATACTCTGTTGCTTAAAAATAATAACATTTAAATTATATAAATTATCCAACGGGGTAAACACTGATTTTGCTGATGAACCCCTGTTGAATATTAAAGTACAAAGCATTCAACGGGGATACTACAATTTTTTATAATTAAATTTTTATCTTGCGAAAATCGTTTTTTCAAAGGGATGTTTGTTTATCCCATTCATCTGCGTTGAATATATATTTCACAGATAGATACGAATTTTTATAAATGCTAATTTGCCAATTACTGCATCGGCTCATCCACCTGACGAACTACATCGAGGATGGTTCCGTCCCGATATTCGATAAGAGCGATTATTCTGTCTTTTAATTTTGGTTTTTCGGGAATTCCGGTTATTTCTTCAATCTCATTTTTCAAATCGTGAATATCTCGGATAGGCAAATCGGAATTTTTGAAATGTTCAATTAAATCTTTCCTAAGCGGATTGATCGCAATTCCTTTTTCGCAAACAACCACATCAACGGTTTCTCCGGGCGTAGTAATCGTAGTAACTTCATCCCTGATAATCGGGATACGGTTGCGGAAAGAAGGAACAACCATCATAGCTAATTTTGCTCCGGCTGCCACATCCGTATGCCCACCAATTCCATGCAAAAGAAGTCCGTCGGAATGCGTATTTACGTTTACATTGAAATCAACATCAATTTCCGTAGCACCCAAGAAACCAATATCTTGCCGATTTACGAGACAGCCCTTGCTGTGGTAATTTGCATACATTGTCATCGGAGTTTCTGCGTGATACAAATCGTGTTTGAACGAATAAATCGCATCAGTATCAAATACCTGTCCATCATACAAAACGTCTATTAGTCCGTCATGAAGCATTTTGACGGCAAATTTTGTAACTCCACCATTTATAAAACGAGCTTTGACACCTTCTTTTTTCATTATCCCAGCCAGAATGTTGGTAATTGCCAACGAAATACCACCGGCACCGGTTTGGAAAGAAAATCCATCTCTGAAATAAGGAGATTCGCTGATAAACTGGGCCGCAATTTCTGCGATTTTTAGTCTGGTTGGGGAACGGGTTATGCGGGTCGTTCCGGAAACAATCAAATTTGGATCACCGATCTGATCTACTTTGACAATAAAATCTACATGCGTAGAAGGCACAGAATAGGGGATCAGCGGGTATTTTACAAGATTGTCGGTAATGAGCACAACTTTATCCGCATATTGCCAGTCAATAGCAGAATACGCCAGAGGACCGCATGCCGAAGGTCCATCCACTCCATTGGCATTTCCATAATCATCAGCTGTGGGGGCAGCGATAAATGCTACATCAATATGAACATCTCCATCTTCAACAGCCCGAACTCTGCCACCATGAGTTCGTAAAACTGCCAATGTGGGAAGTCCACCGTGGGAAACAAAATTACCCACAGGTCCGTTCATGCTTCCCTGAATATTTCGGATAACACCATTTTTAATATGCTCAATAATTGGCTTATGCACGGGGAATAAAGCGGTTGGAAAAAGATTTATATCCTTAAAACCCATTTTTGCAATTTGATCTAGAACCATATTTACTACATAGTCACCATTTCGAAGATGGTGATGAAAACTGATTGTCATGCCGTTTTTTAATCCGCTGGCTTTAATCGCTTCTCTCAAAGATTTCAGCACTTTGTTTGTGTCTGGTTTGCTCACGGGAATTGGTGGAGCTGCTCGATATCCACCCCCACTATCTGCAAAAGCACCCATAAAGGGACGTAATTTTCTTCCCTCGATCTCATCGGGAATCATTCTCCCGGCTGCATTTTTTGTGAATTTCATTCTTCCTCCGAAGGGATAATCTAATTGATAAGTAATTTTATTTTCACTATTTTTTGCCCAAAAGTTACGTAAAAACATTTTTCAATATAATCATAATCCGACACATAACCTATTTCATTTTTAAATTCGATTGAGGAAAGTTGCTTTCCGTTATCAGCTGAGTAAACCGAGAGCGATTTTGCATTTATTTCCACAAAATAATTTTTTTCCAACCGTCCGTCGCGGATAAAATCAATGTATTCTAAATGTCTCGGATTTTGTTTTGAACTTCGAGTAGATAAAACATCAGATTTTTTCCATAATTCCAATCCGGTTTTTGTGCTTAATAAATATTGATCTCCTGATAAATCAAAAATAAGGATCACATTTCTCCTCAAAAGATTCGCAGTATAAATTTCAGAATCCACACCCTGATTCCATTTTACCAGAAAAGTATTTTTTTTGATGCAAAATATTTCATTGTCGCAGATCAAATAGATATTTTCAGAATCAAAATGCGGTTTTAAGGTGATCTTTTCAGGAGCATTCCATTTCCAATCTTCTTTAAAAACAAGCGATTGATTAGGAATGAGAATCTGTTCAATATTAATATTTTGAATTTTTTGTTCATTGATGAATTCTTTACCGCTACTTAACCAGCCTTGCATTAACTTTCTGCCCAACAAAACATACAAACTGGCGATTATTACTATAGCCGCAAGTATTCGAGCCGAAGAATTTGTAGTGAGATTGAATCGTTTTTTGTATTTTTTTCCGGATGATCGTTGAATGTGAAAAGATAAAAGGGGATTAACATGTTTTTCTTGAAGATGTTGAATAAATTTGGCATGAGTTTTTGGGGAATCACATTGCGAAAGAATATTTTCCGAAGCAAATACTGGTAAAATCAAAAATCGTTCATTGGGATTTATTCGCTTTTTATATATTTTAAAATTAAAATCTCCATCGGTTGAACCTATCCGGGGTATAGTGCTTTCGCTATCACATAATTGGGCTACATTCAATCCGATAATTTCCGGCTTCTTAAAAAGACTAACTACTACCAATCTGCCGGCTTGGATAACATAAAGTATATTGTTTTTTATCGCAAGGATGATCAGAGAAATTTCAAATCGTTTTTTTTTTGTATGTAAGAAAGCAGAGAGTGCCCAGTGAATTTCGGTTGCTGTTTTTCGTAATTGTTTTTCAGTATCATACTGGTTTGGATAGAAGTTTTCTTTAAAAGTTTCAAGAAGTTTGGACAAAGCCTGCTCTGCCATTTCTCCTTGTTGGGAAGTTTTTGCTATCAGGGCAATTTTAGCAGGAGATTTCTCATAAAAGTCGGTGTAAATATAACTTCCGTTCTTTTGTGAAAAATCTGCAATTAGATCGTTTATTTTCATAAAATTTATAGATTGTTTAGTGTTCTGTTTGTAAACTCAACGAGCGGTAAAGGGTCATATCAGGCATTTTTTCGTGGCAATCGGTAAAGTCGTATTTTTGCAATAATTCTCCGCAGGTGATTCGACGCAGATAAACACTGATTATGCTGATAAAACCCTGTTGAATATTAAAATACAAAGCATTCAACGAGGATATTACACTTTTTACAAAAAAATTTTATCTTGCGAAAATCGGTTTTTTCAGTGTTTATCTGCGTCGAATCCCTACTTTACGGACAGACTCTATTTAGATCCAAAAAGGAAATGCTTTGTTGCTTTCCACATTATTTTATTGTTCATAAGCATATTGGTATAAGAAGCATTTGCCATGGGGCAATAGCAAGATTCTTCCACAATTTTTTTCAGTTCGTTATTCAGGGTTTCGTTTTTCTTCCATAGTTTTTTGAAATTGTAATCAAAATCTTTGAGGTTTCCTACATTCACAGCCTTCATGCAGCAGGGCCAGACGTCTCCGTTCGGGGCAATCTGAGCGGACAGGATTCCTGCATAGCATTTGATCTGTTGTTTTTGCTCCACGAGGAGTCGCTTAACCATTTTGTAATATTCGATTCGGAAAGTCTGAGTTATTCGATTCATTCCTTGAAATTTCATCTGCTTGATATGAAATAAAAGGTAGTCAATTGCTTGTGAATATTTCATCACTGATGGGCTGATGTCATATTTCATTGTGCCGAGTTCTACCCTATTTTCTGCGATTTCTGTAACGTAGGAATCCGGTTCGAAAGACATAAGTTTTCCAGCGATTTGTTGAAAATTATTTTCATTGTATTTGGAGATTACCGTATGAATTCCGATATTTAGATTTTCTATTTTAAGTTTTTTCAATTTTCGAAAAGTCGAAATTGCTTTTGAATAAGCAAATTTCACTCCACGTATTTCATCATCCTGATTTTCGATAGCATCAATAGAAAGGTTGATGATGATTTGGCTTTTGGGGCAATTTTTCGCGATTTTTTCCACAAGGGTAGGAATTTCATTATGAAGCAGTCCGTTTGTAGGAATATTGATTACTTTAGGCTTGGAGTGTTTGTATATTGCCTGAATTATTTCATACAAATCTTTTTTAAGGAAAGGTTCACCTCCGCTTATGGTGATCCAATAAGCAGATTTTCCTATTTTTTTGAAAATTTTAGCATATTCTTTGGCAGACAGCTCTTCGGATTTCTTCTTGTAAATATTACAAGTTTTACAGCGTGAATTACAGCGGTAAGTTACACTAACCGTATAACTTATCGGCAGGATGCTCTTTGACGTTAATTTATTGAACAGTCTTAACAAAATTAGTTTTATTAGTAATGCTATGTTTTTCATAATCTCACTTTCGCAGCTATTTTTTTTTCATTTTAACATTTACCATAGATTTTTTTGGATTTATATTTATCATAAAATTATTATGATTTATGTGCAAAAATATTAGTGTGAGAAAATGATGGCAAGAAATGTGAGGATTTTCTATTCAACTCTTCTTGAAAAGTTTGAGGGTATCACAAAAAATAATTTGATTTAATTGACAAATATATGTAAAAATTATTTATTTCGATTATTATAATAAGAATAAATTATTAAAAAATAAAAGCAATTAAAAAGGAAAGAAGAGTATTATGAAAGAATTAAATTTTGGGAAAAATCAGGCAAAGAATTTGAAGATTAACTGTCTGCAATCTTATTTAACCGAACGTAGTTATAACATTTTGCAAAAACATTTTAAAACATTAGATGCCTTTATAGAATATTTTAAAACACATAAACATTTTTTATCTTTAAAACATTGTGGTGGAAAAACCAATCGCGAGATATTGCGTTTGATTGGCGAGATCACCATAGACCAAAATCCGATTGAGATTGATTGTTACAAAATTTATTCTTTGGATTCGTTTGAAAAAATTTCAGCCGAATCACTGGAATCTGTTCTCTCTTTCCGAACATTTAACACTTTGGAAAAAAACAATATGCGCAGTCTGAGAGATATTATTTCCGAATATCTGAAATATAACCAATTCACAAACCTGCTTGGGGGGGGGAATGTAACAAATCTAGAACTGATAAATCTTATGGAAATAATTTGTTGTTTCAGAGCAAGGTTAAGAGAAGTGGAAAAAATAGAAGCGGAAGAACTTGATAAAATAGCTGCTCAAAAGTTGTATAAAATATTAGAAAAAAATGATTTTGGGGAATTGTATAACCTTTTATTCCTTTGCTCAGACAACTATGAAAAACTTAATCTGGATTATCTATTCGATAAATTCTATGAGGTTGTCAAAAATAACAAATTTACTTTTGAAAAAATTATCAATGTGAATATGCTGAAACCTATAGAAATAAAAAAGATAATTGAAAGTTTTTGCAAAATGGAAGTTCAAATTGATTTTGAGAATATACATTTTTTCAAACTTATAAAGGCAATTATTGATAATTCGAGCTATTTTGATGAGCGAGAAGTTTTTATCTTTAAGCACAATTTTAGATATTTTGTTGGCGAGAAGAAAAACAGTTTAAGGAGCTCCGGTGAAATAATAAAAATCACCAGAGAACGTGTCCGCCAAATTAAACTTATTATCAGAATTAAAATGATGAAATTGTTGAGCGTGTTATCCCTTTTGTATCGCTATACAAATTATGAAGATATTTTCAAAAAAGATGTTCTTGAACAATTTGTCCTTTTAAGTTCCGCACAATTTGATAAAATCAGAGAAATCGAAAAAGTTGAATTCAGCGATAAATTTATTTCTTACGTTTTTTCGGTTTTGGAAAGTGATAAATTCGTGTTGCTAAATGATTTTGTTAGACTGAATCAATTCTATCTCGTGCAAAAAGATTTCTTGAAATATTTTGATATGACGAAATTTCTCGTGAACATTTGCAAAAGGCATGACCAAGACGTTTATCAGAAGGAACGAGTTCAAATTGATGGAATTTTAAAACCTTATATTTTAGACGAAGAACGTAATTATGGTGAATTGAAAAGTGTAGTAATTCATTTTCTGGAAATGGAGAAGAATCAGGTTTACGATGATGATTATTTCATTTTTTTACCAACCTCAAGAAGTAAATTGGAAGAAGCTATTATGGAAATATTAACAAACCATGATAAGCCGTTGGATTTTGAGACTTTATATGATGAAATACGGTCAAATTATTTTAAAGAAGATTTGGAAAAAGAAAAGGTAAGGCAAATATGCCTGAAAAGCAAAAAGATTATTTCGTTGGGTAAACAGAACAAATATGCTCTGAGAATTTGGGAAGACGAAAAGGAAAATGTTAAATCCGGTTTTGCCATAGATATTGCTAAAGAACTTCTGCGGAATTCTGAAGAGCCAGTTCATAAAGATAAATTAGTGGAATATGTAAAAAAATACAGAAAATATGAGAAAACCAGTATTGTTAATATGATTTCCACCCATAAAGACATAAAAAAATTTCCACTTGCTTTTTTTGGTTTGAAAGATCGAACTTATCCCGGAAAATATAAATGCAAAGGACTATGTAATCAGTTTTTGAGCAATCGGATACAACGTTATATGGAAACGAAATCCGGAGTGTTCACAAGGAATAAAATGGAAGCCGATCTCAGAAAAAGATATCATTTATCCCGTGATTTGTGTAGAATATTTATGAATGATTTACTTGAGGAAAAAGTATTTGAATTAAGAAAAAATAAAATTGTGACAGTTATTTAATAGCCATAAATCATCAACTGAAAAACTTAAGTTTTTTCGTTTTTTTATGTGGCTCATCAGCCCGTTAACTAACGGATAAGATTATAATTTCTGACTTTTTGCTGTTTGAAATTCCTCACAAACACGAAAGGATTCGTGTTCCGCTAATTTAAGTCAAATTAATCCCTAATAAATTTCAAGGTGAGATAAATTATGTCTATTCTTATAAAAAATGTTTTACTAAATAGTAAGCAAAAAGATTTGCTCATCAAGGGAAATCTGATTTCCAAGATCGCAGATTCCATAAATGAAAAAGCAGATGAAATAATAATTGGTAACGGAAAAGCAGTTTTACCTTCGTTTATTAATTCTCATACCCATTCCGCTATGATTCTTTTGCGTGGTTATGCGGATGACATGCTCTTAATGGATTGGCTTCAAAACAGGATTTGGCCTCTTGAAGCAAAACTCACAGAAGATGATGTTTATTGGGGTGCAAAGCTGGCTTGTCTGGAAATGATAAAATCTGGAACAACTTTTTTCAATGATATGTATTGGCATTTCAACGGTACGGCACGAGCAACAGATGAGATGGGAATTCGCGCGATGATATCCGGAGTTTTTATTGATGGAGGGGATTTTGGAAAAGCAAAAGATCAAATCAATCTTAATGAAAAACTTTTCAAGCATTCAAAAAAAATTAGCGAACGTATATCTTTTAGTCTTGGTCCCCACGCCATTTACACCGTTTCCGAATTTAGCCTGAGATGGATAAAAAATTTCGCCTATGAAAACAATCTTATGATTCACATTCATCTTTCGGAAACTGAGCAGGAAGTGAAAGATTGCTTAAAATTGCATGGGAAACGCCCGGTAGAATATTTGCATGATATTGGATTTTTGGGTGCAAATCTCGTAGCAGCCCATGTTATCCATGTAAATGAAAAAGAACTTCACCTTCTCCATGAATTTGATGTAAAAATTGCTCACTCACCTGTCTCGAATATGAAAATATGTTCCGGTATTTTACCGATGAAAGCAATGCTGGAAAAAGGTCTGACCGTGGGACTCGGGACTGACGGATGTTCATCCAATAATAATCTCGACATGCTGGAAGAGATGAAATTTGCGGCATTGCTTCATAAAATAAATAATTTTGATCCGCAGTTTTTACCGGCTGAAAAAACATTTGAAATTGCCACAAAAAATGGAGCAACAATCTTCAATCTGAATTGTGGCGAAATAAAAGAGGGAAAACTCGCAGACCTAATTCTCGTTGACTTGAATAATATTAATCTTATCCCGAATCACAATCTGATTTCTAATATGGTTTATTCTGCTCATGCTGATTGCGTGGATACAACGATTTGTGATGGGAAAATTCTCATGCAAAACAGACAGGTTGAGGGTGAGGAAGAAATAAAAGCAAAAGCAGCTGAGGTTGCCAAAAAATTAGTACACCTGTAACGCAGTCATTCCTGATTGCACCCGTAAAACAATCATCCTGATAGGGTTTTTCACTCTCGTTTTACCACGGTAATTTCTCTAAATCCACATTTCCACCGGATAAAATAATTCCAATTTTTTTATCTGAAAATAATTCAGGATTTTCAAGAATTGCACCCAATGGAACTGCTGCGGAAGGTTCCACAATTATCTTCATCCTTTCCCAAATAAGTTGCATCGCTTTTTTGATATTTTCTTCTTTAACGGTTAGGATATCGTCAACAAGTTTTGTGATAATATGGAAAGTCAGATCACTAAGTGAAGTAAGCAATCCGTCGGCAATTGTCTGCGGATTGGTTTGCAGAATCAATTTTCCCGATTTGAAAGAGCGAAAAGCATCATCTGCTCCAGCTGGTTCTCCTGCGATTATTTTAATTTTATCCGAGATTGTGGAAACGGTTATAGCTGTTCCGGAAAGCAAACCACCACCTCCCACCGGTGTCATGATAATATCAGGATTCGGAACTTTTTTTAGAAATTCCAGAGCAGCGGTTCCCTGTCCGCAGATCACATTGTAATTATCGTAAGGGTGAATAAAAGTCGCTCCGGTTTTTTCCACAACTTTTGAAAGTCCGTTTTCGCGTGCCATTAAATTTGGTTCGCAAAAAGTGATTTCCGCTCCATAACCTCTAACTGCATTAATCTTTACTTGGGGGCTGTTTTTGGGCATCACCACATAAGATTTTATTCCTCGCCATTTGGCAGCCAATGCCAACGCTTGAGCATGATTTCCGGATGAATGAGTGGCAACACCTTTTTCAGCATCTTCATTCGAGAGGGAAAAAATGGCATTTGTTGCTCCCCGAATTTTGAAAGCGCCTACTTTTTGAAAATTTTCGCATTTAAAAAAAATCTCTGCTCCGCAAATTTTATTGATTGAGTTTGAGGAAAGAACAGGTGTATTGTGGATATAATTTTTTATTCGTTTATAAGCGATTTTAATCTCGCTAAAAGATGGAATTTGCATGGCTTACTCCGTTAATAACGAAACTATTTATGAATGGTCTTTTCTTATCCACTTTCGCAATGGCTTATCCTATAATTGCCGATCCTTAGGGAGGTTTCGCAAACTCAACAATCTGCAAGGTCTAAAAAAAGTTCTACAATTTTTTCGAAACATCAGTCATTATTTTTGCAAATTCAGTTTGATATAATTTTTCCAAATTTCCGATTGCACTTTCATATTCGAATTCATAAGGAATTTGAGCGAGTAAGGGAACATTCATTTTTTCCATTTCATCAGAAACGAAATCTGATTTAGCGAATTTCATATTCTCAATTACTCCAAGAATGGGGATTTTCAGCTCCTGCAAAAAAGTGATAGTATTTTTTACAACCTGAATTGTGAGTTTGGAAGGAGTAGTTGCAATGATAAATTCAGCGCGCTTGATCATTCGGATTGTATCCAGAGCAGTATCGGAAATTCCGGGAGGTAGATCAATAATTAGATATTCAAGTTCATCCCAGCGTGTGATGGCAAGGATTTCTAAGATTGCATTCGTAATATCAGTCCCGCGAAATGATGCCGGTTTTCCTTTTGTATAATCTGCGATAGACATAAATTTGATGCCGTGAACTTTTGGTGGGAATATTCCGTGCTCCTCTTCGGGAAAATTAAATTCTTTTTTCCCGAGAATAATATGGTCGGAAGGTCCTGAAAAATCGAGATCGAACAAGCCTACTTGTTTGCCCTCTTTTGCAAAAGTAAGAGCGAGCATGGTTGCGATCGAACTTTTGCCGATGCCACCTTTTCCGCCTGATACCGTGATAATTCTATCAATATTTTTCAGTCGCTCATCAATTATGCTCATTCTTGGGTCCATCATCTTTCCCCCTCGATCGAATCTAACCAAATTCCCCTTCCGGCTGAGACTTCAAAGTCGGGGCTGTTACATTCCGGGCAACGCATAAACACATGCGCCGTTTCCGGGATGAAGTGCATGGATTCGGTTTCCGTGTCATTCAAACCTTTCTTGTTTTCCTCAAACAGCCATTCGTGCCCACAAACATTGCATTTGAGTTTTGCCTTTTCTATGCTACATATAAATTCAGTATTTTGGAAAAGAGCATTGTCCCGATCCTTTTTCATTACTTCATTCAGAGCACTCTCAAACAATTCTTCATCAATGCTTTGTATTTCACCGATTTTAATCACAACTTCGGTAATTTCTTTTAGATTTTCTTTTTTGGCAACATTTTTTGCGGATTTTATCACCGCATCTGCCAAAGCCCATTCGTGCATAGATTCTCCTTATATTTTAATTATAGATTTTTTAGGTAGCTATAAATTAAAATTAATTAAATCCTTCTCCACTTCAGGATAAATCCCATCTATCTCTTTCTGAATCTCAATTGTTTTTTGAATTGCAGTTACTATTTTACAATAATGTTTTATTTCACCAAGTGATAATGTAAGACGTCCAGTCCGATCTTTTAGCCATTTATCGCAAACTTGATAACCACCGATTTTATATTCCCACACTTCCGGTTCGATTCCCTCAAAATACTGTTTGTCTTTGTTGATATAAACTCGATTCTCTTTTGCATTATAATTTCTACCAATTTTTTTCTGCTTATCAATTCTGCAATCTCCCTGTCCCTGAAATCGTGCGAGAGGTGGAGAAAGTTCATCAGATTTCAGTGAGTGTAAATCTGCTAATTTCTTGCCTAATTTTCCAAGTGTAATAAAGTTTTCATAATTTTTTGTAAATGGAATTTTCGGAAAATCTATCTTCAAAAATTCTGCATACTTTTTCCGGTAGATATTTGAATATAAAATCGCATAAATGTAATAAAAAATCTCTTCAGGTGAAATATCCTCTTTATATGTATTTTTAAGATAATTTATTAATTTATTGTTTAGGTTTGTCTCTTTTTTATATTCTTTATGATTCTCGAAAAGATGGTTTTTGCTTTTGTCTGGATAACTGTATAGGGGAAAAATATAAGAAATTGAAACAGCCGAAGTTATTGAATGAGCATCGGTAATTAAGTCTGTTATAAAAACCGGTTCAATACCAAATTTATTCATTTGTCTTGAAGTTATTAATCCCATATTTTCATTCATCATATTTCGCATAATTTCTTTTCTCGAACGTTCTATTAGAGCATAATGGTAAAAAATCCATTGTAAATCAAAAGGACGATAAAGGATTGGTTTAATATATGTTTCCAACTCAGAATCATCAATTTTATGAAGCATATTCCATGCTTTTCTTATATCCCAATTTTTTTTATTATTGATGGTAAAAAATTTGTGCAGTTCGTCATCAGACAATTTTGAATTTTTAAAACGACGAATTCGATTTTCAAGGCTATTTTTATTTTTATCAATTACAAAATTATCTCTTGATGTAACTATTCCTACAGAATTTAAGGGGAACACTTCAGTTATTTTTTGAAATTTATCATAATATTTTAAAAGAGTTTCATCCCTTGGTTTAAAAAGATAAAAATTACTATGTGGTGTGATTTTTTTCCACTTAGTTGTTGTAATATCATTTTTCTCAAGCCACTTATATTTTTTATTGCGTTTTCCATAGAGTTCAGAATGGAATATAGAACTTTTCGAAATTTTGGAACGTTCGCTAAGTTTATCATTCTTTACAAAAATAACAATTGATACGCCGACTCTGATATCAAAAACATTTTCATCTTTTGAACCATCAGGACATTTTTCTCTTTTCAAACTATTTCCGTGCAGATCGAGAATATAGATTTCGTTAAAAGTTTTCATTAGAGATTGACGCATTCCACGGAAGGTTGGATTATCGAGATAACTGTGGTTTGTGATAAATCCGAGAACACCTTCACCTGCTTGATCAATTTTCCATTGGGCAAAACGAATGAACTTCACATAATCATCCTGAAGCCATTTTGGATTTCTTTCTCCAAGGGATTTTCCGTCCACCTTATAATAGCTTTGCGAGTTGCCAATATTTTTTTTGAGAAGTTTATCGATCCAGTCGTTTTTATTCGCGGAAATTCCAGCATACGGGGGATTTCCCAGAATTACAAGAATTGGTTTTTTGGTTTTGATAGATCCTGCCTTTTCCGATTCTTCTGAAATCGATGCCCAGCCCGGAAGATAAGTTTGCTCCATGTTTTCGGTTTCAAGTGTATTTGTTAAATAGAGATTGAATCTCTCATCATCTTTCATTTTGTAGCCAAGTTTCTGCAACATTAGCGACATTTTCAGGTGACCAACCGCGTATGGTGCCATCATAATTTCGAAAGCAAAGAAATCTTGGAGAATATGCTTTTTTACAAATTTTTGCAAACTACCACATCCAAAAGAAGATGTGAATTCATCAACTGCCAATTTTGCTGTTTCTGCCAGAAATGTAAGTGTTCCTGCTGCCGGATCTAAAACAGTAACATTTTCACTTGCGAATCCATAAGGTTTTCCAAATTTTTCTTTAAGAATTTGGTGCAAAGATTTTGTAATGTATGAAACTACGGGCAATGGTGTGTAATATTCTCCTCTTTTTTTTCTCATTTTCGGATCAAATTCAGAGAGGAAGGTTTCGTAAAAATGAAAAATCGGATCTTTTGCTTTCCGTGAATATTCTTTCAAAATACTATTCAGATCGGTAACTGCAAGCACATCGGAAATGTCATCAATTGTCCATTCCATTTGTCCGGGTAATTCTTCAAGAGATATGAATTTGAAAATATCTCTTAAGATTCCGATTGTGTTTGGAATTTTTCGGAAGGCAAGTTTACGGTTGAATGAATTTTCTGTCCGAGTTCGTGCTACAAAAAGACCGAAGGTTATGGTTTGCGAATACAAATCCGCGAATTCTTTTTTGGAAAGCCCACTTAAAAGAAATTTTTTAAATGCTTCATAAAATCCATGAATATGACCTTGTGCTTGCTCGTCATTTTTTAGCTCTTCCTCAATAACTTCATCTTTTAAGAATCTTGTTCTTTTTGCAAGCTCTGTAGCCAGCGTTTTTGGATCGTAAACTTTTGGAAGCGAGAATGAGAAAAATTTTGCGAGTAATTTGAGGAATTCATCCTTTTTTTCCAAAGGGGGTTCTTTCCCAAGTTGTTTCATCCAAAAAGGGCGAGCAATTGCTACTCTTTCTACTTCTTTTCCATTTCGATATAATCTGAATTCAGAAAAATTGGTTAAAATTAGGTTGGGAAATGTACCTTTATATCTTTTTAATTGATCAGAAAATTCGACACTATCAATCTCTGTTTCTGGTTTTTTTGCTTCGATATAACCCACAATGTGCTGTTTTCCATCCCAGATACGAAAGTCAGGATTTCCAGCTTCTGTTTTTTTGGGTAAAGTAGTTACATGGATGTTTTTTCTATTGGTAGAGTTTGCATATTCTCTAAACAGATTTGCTAATGTTTCGTAAAAACTTTCTTCCCTTGCGTCGCCTTGGGAGTAAGTTCCGAAAATTTCTCTTAAATATTTTTTTAACATAATGTTTTTCTCTTATTTATAATTTTGGTTGCTTGCGTTAAGTGGAAAGTCGGAATTTCCTATTAGTTTTTTCATTTTATCTCTAAATAATTACAAGAGGCGAACTTGGATGTCTTTTTTGTTTATAAATTTTTTAGGGAGCATATTTTGGTTATTGCTTAATCTGTTTTTTATCAAATCAACATATTTTTCTGATATATCAATCGTGATGAAATTCCTATTTAATTGTTTTGCACTATAAGCAGTTGTCCCTGTACCGCCAAATGGATCAAGAACCAAATCACTTTCGTTTGAACTTACCCTAATGATTCTATCTAATAATTCGGTAGGCATCTGGCAGGGATGATTACCCAATCTTTCTTTAAATGTTCCACAGACTCTCGAAATTTTCCAAACATCATCTGGTATTTTACCTTTTGGATTTGCCCTTTTGTCATTATACTTGATTTGCCTTGCAGATGGAATTCTGATTGTATCTGAGTTGAAAATAAATTCTTGTTTATTTTTTGTAAAATATAAAATATGTGTATGAGACCGATTAAATTTTTTTCTCTGATTTTGCCCAAAAGTATAATACCAAACTATCCAATTTCGAAAATGAAGACCGATTTTTTTTAACAGAATGTTAATTTCTGCAGCAAACTCATCACCAATTGCTATATAAATTGAGCCTGTTTTGCTAAGCACACGATAGCATTGTTCAATCCATTTTTCTGACCACTCCTTATATTTTTGATATGATTTGTTATCATCGTAATTTTCATATTTTAAGCCAATATTAAAGGGAGGATCTGCAAAAACCAAATCTACGGATTCTGCGGGGAAACTTTTCATCACCTTAATACAATCACCAAAATATACGTGATTAATTTTCATATTAGATGATCCTCCTTGTCAATCAGGGATGATTGACTTACAGATCATAATATCGAGCAATTTCCCAAGGATGGGGAATTTTTTGCATCTCGGCGATATCGTTTCTCTTAGTTTTAATCCATTTTTGGATCAACTCAATTGGGAATACATTGTTTGATGTGAGATAGTCATTTTCGTTTTCCAAACTATTCAAGGCGTCCCCAAGCGAAGATGGAACCGAAGGGATTTTGTCTAATTCTTCTTGTGATAATTTATAGAGATTGACCTCGAGAGGACCGAAACCTGCTTCTTTTGGATCGATTTTTTTTCGCACTCCATCAATCCCAGCCATAATTGCAGCCGTGAAAGCCAAGTATGGATTGCAGGTCGCATCGCCCGGACGGAATTCAAATCTGCGTTTGGCAGGATCTTTTACGTATCCGGGAATACGAATTGCTGCCGAGCGATTTCCCTCTGCAAATACTGCTTTGGAAGGGGCTTCGAGCCCGGCAACTAATCTTCTGTAAGAGTTTGTGGTGGGGTTGGTAAATGCTGCAAGGGAGGAGACATGAGTGAGGATTCCGGAAAGAAATTGCAGAGCAATAGTGCTTAATTTGTACAATCCCTTTTCATCATTAAAAATATTTTTCCCATTTTTCATAAGATACATGTGAAAATGCATTCCGTTACCGGCTTCGTAAGGGAGCAATTTAGGGAGAAAAGAAATTATTTTTCCGTGTTTTTGAGCAATCCGGTGGCAGATGTTTTTCGAGAGTACCGTGGCATCAGTTGCGAGTTCCACCGGCATAAAATTGAATTCTATTTCACACTGTGAGGCAGCTACTTCGTGATGATGATATTTTATGGGAAAACCCATTTCCTGAAGGGCGTTCACAATCTCATTCCGCAGGTAAAATGTATGGTCGTTCGGTTGTGAGCGGAAATACCCGTGATTTTTTTCCAAACGATAAATTTCACTTCCATCCAGAGGATTGGCAATTTCCGAGCTGTCCACAGAATAAGAAATTTCTCGGTGTGATCGTATGCTATGAATTTCGTCCAGAATATTAAATTCTAATTCTACCAAAATTTTTACTTCGTCTGCTATTCCCTCATCTTTGAGCACCTGTAAAGCTTTTTTAATCATATGCCTTAGATCCTGACTAAAACTTTCACCGGTATCCACGTTAAAAACATGGCACATAAAATAGAGAATTTTTGAATCTTCATTCACCGGATCTTTAAAAGCGAAACTCAGATCAGGCTTAAAAATCATATCGGATTTTTCAATGTCTGCATAGCCAAAATTGGAAGCATCGAATCCGATTCCATTTGTGAGAGTTTCTTCTGTGAAATATTCCGATGGAATTGTTACATTCCGTAGCCTGCCGACGATGTCAATCACATAAAATGAGACAAATTTTATCTCATTATCAAATATGTATTTTCTAATTTCATGATAATCATTAAAAGAAATCATGTTTCCTCCAAAATTAAATTATTTTAGGACCTACAAACTTTAAAATCAAGATATTTAGTCAAATATCCTATATAAAAATATCTATCGGTAATGTTGATATGAAACATTTCAATCGGTTGATTGTGGATTTTGGGTTTACAATTTGTTGTAATTGTTTCATAGTTCATTCTTTTTCGTGCCCAATTTCCCATCCCCCATTTTCCGTAGTCCGTTCTCCTTTTTCCGTTATCCTCTCTATTCAGGTGATCCCCGTCTTTTTATATTGAAAAAGTTGACTTAAAAAGCATAGTGGCAATTTTTTAGCTATTAAAATAAAATACAAATGCTTAGGAGGATAATTGATATTAGAAAAATATCTTGAAAAGCGTAGAAGCATTATTGATAAAGCGTTGGACAAATATTTGGAATCAGCAGATGTAATGCCCAAAACCATCCATGAAGCAATGCGATATTCTATCTTTGCCGGTGGGCATAGAATGCGTCCCTTACTTTTGATAGCCACTTATGAAATGCTACGCGGCCGTCGTGATATTCGATCTATTCGTAGAATTTTACCAGCTGCGTGTGCTATGGAAATGATTCATACCGCATCCCTGATCCACGATGATCTTCCCAGTATTGATAATTCGGATGAAAGGCGTGGCAGAGCCAGTTGCCATAAAAAATATGGAAATGCTATTGCAATTCTCGCGGGGGATGCCTTGATTACGAAATCTATCGAAACCATAATGGAAATAAACAATAAGAACCAGAGTTTGGAATGTTTGAAATTATTAATAAATTCTGCTTCTACAAGAGGGATGATTGGCGGACAGGTTATTGAAATTATTACTTCTCAGAAAAAAAGGGTAAAACTTCACATGGTTCGCGATATCCACCTGAAAAAGACCGGAGCATTATTGAAAGGTGCTATTCAGATGGGTTGCGTTTTGAATGATGCGGATGAACAAACGATTAATTCGTTTGGTGATTTTGCCCTGAATTTAGGATTGGCGTATCAAGTAATTGATGATATTTTAGACAGCATTGGTGCTGATGAAGTTCTTCACAAGCATGCCGGGGAAGATGTGCGAAATAGGAAAGTAACATATCCGATTCTGCTTGGAGTGGAAGAATCCAAAAAAAGGGCATCCAAACTACTTGATGACGCAGAAAACACCATAAAATATATTTCTGGCAACGAAGTTCTTCTTGAATTTATCGAAACAATAAGAGACAGAATTCCTTAGTGAAAATTATTGCCTACATCAAAATAATTCGCCCTTTAAATTTTCTTTTTGTTATTCTTGCTGTACTTTTCGGGGCATTTTACAGATCTTCAGTAGAGGTTAGCTATTCCCATCCTGCTTTTTATTACATACCTATTCTGGCAGCAATATCTGCAGCTCTGATTTCCGCAGCTGGTTATACATTAAACGATTTTTTTGATGTAAATATTGATAAAATAAATTGTCCTCACAGACCTTTGCCAAGTGGAATTATTTCCGGTATCTCGGCAAAACGCTATGCAATTATTTTATTTATAAGTGGAAATCTCCTTTGCCTTTTTTTGTTCAATCCTGCTATGTCTGCTCTGGCATTATTAAATTCTTTGATCTTGTGGTTATACGCTCAAAAAGGAAAAAGGTTGGTTTTCATCAGCAACCTGATAGTTGCCTTTGCTACTGCTTCCACTTTTATCTATGGTGGATTTGCAAATCATAATCTCAAAAATGCAATTTTTGTATTTTCTTGTGCTTTCATTTACACCTTAATTCGCGAACTGATTAAAGATATTGAAGATATGAAAGGTGATAAGAAAGCTGATTCTCGAACTCTCCCCATTATTTGGGGTTCAAAAGCAACTTTGATAATAGCCTTAATTTTAAGTTTGGCTTTTACAATTTGTATTCACTTAGGTTTAAATAATTTCTATACTATAACCTATTATTATCTAATACTTATATTTGTTTGTCTTTTCATTTTATTGGATTTGACCATTTTGATCTCTACGAGAAGTAATAAATTTTTCTCCTTCTCTTCAAAAGCAATGAAAGTAAATATGCTAATATTTCTAATTATTTTATGGATCGGACAATGAAACAAAAAACTATATACGACCGACTTCTGAAAATTGGGGAAAATAAAGGTGCGGGATTTTTATGCTTAATTGATCCCGATAAACAGAAACCGGAGCAAGCTTTGGAAATAGGTTATAAATGCAAAAGCGCCGGAGTAGATGCAATATTAGTTGGCGGCAGCATGATGGTTGAACATCATTTCAATTCAACCATCAAAGCAATAAAAAACAAAATTGAACTACCTGTAATTGTTTTTCCAGGGATTTTTAATTTTGTATCTCCTTTCGCCGATGCAATTTTGTTCCTAAGTATGATGAGTAGCCGGAATCCGCAGCTCCTTATCGGGGAACAGGTTCGCGCTGCTCCTCTTATAAAAAATTATGGAGTAGAAGCAATTCCAACCGGATATTTTCTCATCGAATCAGGAACCCTTTCTTCTGTTCAATATATGAGCCACAGTTTCCCGATTCCCAGAGATAAGATTGATATTGCTCTCTCGCATACTCTAGCTGCGCAGTATTTGGGAATGAAACTAATATTTTTTGATGCTGGAAGCGGTGCAAAACAATCTGTTCCGGAGCAAATGATTGCTCACGTAAAAGAGTCGATTAATATCCCATTGATAGTTGGAGGAGGGATAAAAACTCCTGAAGATGCACGGAAAAAAGTAGATGCAGGTGCAGATTTTGTAGTTGTTGGAAATGTTTTTGAAAATAACAGAACCGAAAATATTATTGCCGAGTTCTCCGAAGCAATCCATAAAACAGATAAATGATTGATATACACTCTCATATTCTTCCGGGGATTGACGATGGATCGGATTCAATAGAGGAAAGCGTTGCTGTTCTAAAAGAAATAGTAAAGCAAAATGTTAGAGAAATAATTGCCACACCACACATTATTACGGGAACTTATAATAACACCAAAGAAATAATTGAAAACAAAATCAATCTCATTCGGAATGAGATTGAATCAAATGAGATTCCTATCAAAATTTATCCGGGTGCGGAATTATATATTGAACCTAAAATTATTGAGAATATAAAAAAAAATGATTTGACTCTTGGAAACAGTAAATATATCTTATTTGAGTCGGCATTACAAAGGTTTCCAAACAATTTTGAGGATGTTATTTGGGATTTCCAGCGAGAAGGCTACAAACCAATAATCGCTCATGCAGAGCGATTTATGCCTTTTATTAACAATCGGAACAGGCTAATAGCAATTCTAAACCGGGGAGTATATGTTCAAATTAATTCCGGTAGTCTTTTTGGACTACACGGGGAGAAAGTTCAAAAATTTGCAGAATGGTTACTTGCAAACGGCTGCGTTCATTTCATTGCTTCGGATTTGCATGGAATAAAAAAACGTCCGCTTACAATGCAACAGGCTTATGAATATATTGTAGAAAATTTTAACCAAAATCTTGCTGATTTGCTTATGGACGAAAATCCCCGCCACCTTCTTCAGGATGAACCAATTGAAAATATGATCGACGGTTTGTATTGGGACGAAGAAAAGCCAAAGCAGTCAATTGGTAGGCGTTTTATCAATTTTCTTAGCCGGATATAGATTCTTTAAATATTTTTATCTGAAAGCAGAGGGATGTTTTTCTCATGAATAAAAGGGAACTGGCGAAATTCGGAGAGGATATTGCAACAAATTATTTATCACACAACGATTATGAAATATTACAAAGAAATTATCATTCGGTTTACGGTGAAATTGATATTGTTTGCAAAAAAGAATCACAGTATATTTTTGTGGAAGTAAAGACGAGGAAATCGGCAAAATTTGGAGAAGCTCTTGCTGCTGTTACAGAATCAAAGAGGAAAAAAATTATTAAAACGGCGGATAATTATATTGCAAAAAACGAGTTGGAAGTGGGAGTGAGGTTTGATATTATCACCTTGCAATATCTTGCAAGTGAAAAGCAATACAGATTACAGCACATAAAAAATGCTTTTTTTTCAGAACCATATTCAAATGGGTTTTCGTAATTATTTATTGACTTCAAATTCTCTCAATCTTGCCATCGGGATTTTGGCAATTATTTTCACTCCTTTTTCGTAATCTATTTTCTCTACGCTACCCATGTTTTTTTTCACCTTATAAAGAACTTTTCCGATTTGCTTGTAAGAAGTGGGGATTTCTACAATTATGTAATTTATTTTCTTCACAATCTCCGCTTCCACTATTGCCGCATGGGTGGATTTTGAATAAGCTTTGATCAACCCGCCGATTCCAAGATTTGTTCCTCCATAAAACCGCACAACATAAGCACACACATTTACCAAATTTTTTCCTTTAAGCACTTTCAATACCGGTGGTCCTGCTGAATGTGTAGGTTCACCGGCATCTGTGGAATATTCCAGAATATCATCACCATCTATGATGCGATAGGCAAATACGATATGCGTGGCTTTGCGATATTCATTCTCAATCTTTTTCAATATTTCATAAACTTGCTTCTTTGATGAAACCGGATAAATCCTTCCGAAAAAGCGAGAATCCTTTTGAGTCAGTTTTGTCCACTGCGATTTTTTTATTGTTAAATAATCTTGAATCATTGCTTGAAATAATCTCAGATTGTGCTTATGTGTCAAATTTTATTGACAGAAATATCAGTTTTTTCACTTTTTGAACTGTGAAACAGAAAGTCTTAATCAGTGCGTGCCTGCTTGGAATTAATTGCAGATACGATCAAAAGAGTAAAAAAATCCAAAAAATTGTTGCCCTATCAGACGAATTTGATTTTATTCCTGTTTGTCCTGAGCAACTTGGTGGTTTGCCAACTCCTCGCCCATCTTCATTTTTTATCGCAGGAAATGGTTCTGAAACCATAAAAGGTGCAAAAAACATGATAAATGATGCGGGGAATGATGTGTCTGAAGCTTTTGTAAATGGAGCGGAACAAACTCTAAAAATTTGCAAAATGCTGAATATCAAGACTGCAATACTGAAAGAAAACAGCCCCTCGTGTGGCAAAAATTGGGTTTATTTATATGAAAAATTGGCACAAGGTAGCGGAGTTACGGCAAGTTTACTCATGAAAAACGGCATTAGAATTAAATCTGAAAACGAAATATAGAAAGTATGGTGTTTGTATGAAAGGTACAGTAAAATGGTTCAATCGGAATAAAGGCTTCGGCTTTATTATTGGTGATGATAAGCAAGAATATTTTGTTCATTGGCGATCAATCGCAATGGAAGGATTCAAGACACTTGTTGAAGAAGAAAGAGTTGAATTCGAATCGAGTGAGGGGGATAAAGGTCCACAAGCAAATGATGTGAAAAGAGTTGATCGAGAAAAATTCCCTTTTTAGAAGATTAATTATGAATAACGAAAAGTATTTGTATAATATTTTTCAGGAAACTATCAAATATGGGGAACTGAATTTTTCCAAATTTGCTACACTTTCCAGTCAGGCGATCCGAAAAAAGCCTGAACATAAAAAGCGGTATAGAAGCCCTTTTGCTGTGGATAAAGATAGGATTCTCTATTCAGGTGCTTATCGGCGTTATCAGGGCAAAACTCAGGTTGTTTATTTCTCTAATCTTTTTGATGAAGAGATGTCCAATCGCAGTCTTCACACGACTTACGTATCTCAAGTAGCCCGAACAATCGGAAAAGTTCTCAGATTAAATCTCGACCTTATTGAAGCAATTGCTTTGGGGCACGATCTCGGGCATACGCCTTTTGGTCATGATGGCGAAGAAGTGCTTAGTGAATGTTGCGTCCAGCACGGGATTGGAAAATTTCATCACAATATCCAATCGCTGCAAATTATTGATTATATTGCAAATGGGGGAACCGGTATGAATCTGACATTTCAGGTTCGTGATGGAATAATTTCTCATGACGGTGAAGTCCACGAAGAACATTTGAAACCGGATACGCAAAAAACCGAAGAGGATATTCAAAATTATATTCGCCAAAAAAAAGAAAATAATTCCACCATGGTTCCCGCCACCCTCGAAGGCTGTGTAGTACGGATTTCCGACACAATTGCTTATATTGGTCAGGATATCGAAGATGCGATTCGGCTCGGATTCTTGGAACGAAAGGAACTTCCCCCAATAGCCGAAAAATTACTCGGCTCCACGAACAATGAAATAGTAAGCGCCCTCGTAACGAGTGTAGTCCGAAACAGTTATGGTAAAAATTATGTTTGTTTTGACAAAGAAACTTCCGATGCACTCTACGAATTGAAAAAATTTAATTATTCCCGAATCTACAACCATCCTGTCATGAAAAGAGAAAAAAATACGATTCGGCGAGGAGTGCGGATTCTTTTTGATAAATATATGAGCGATCTGAAAAAGAAAAATGTTGATTCCAAATTTTTTCTCCATTTTTTAAATCGAAAATCTGCTTGCTATAAAGACAAATTTAATGATGCGGAAAAGGTGAGAGATTTCATCGCAACTATGACAGACCGCTATCTGAACCAAGAGTTAGAGGATTTTATCTTACCGGGCAGAGCACAGTAAATCTGGAATCGGTAAAATCTAATTAGAGCTTGTCCGTAAAGTAGCATATCAGGTAGAATATATTCTTCATTCTTTTTACAACTCATCCCCTAACCCCTTCTCTTCAAAGAGAAGGGGAACTTTTGTCTCCCTCTCTCCGCCAGCTGGCGGAAGGGTCGGGGTGAGGTCGAAAAATAGTACTTTACGGACAGACTCTAA
>JAYEKN010000030.1 GCA_034661015.1 Candidatus Cloacimonadota bacterium | reverse complement strand
TCTGTTAATGATATTGAAGTATCTAATAAAAAAGTTTTAGTCCGGGTGGATTTTAATGTACCCCTTGATGCTGAACAAAAAATTAATAATGACAAAAGAATAAAATCTGCTCTTCCAACTATAAAATATCTGATTGATCATCACGCATCAGTAATTCTTTTATCTCATTTGGGAAGACCGAAAGGAAAAGTTGTTCCCGAATTATCTTTGGAACCGGTTGCAAAACATCTTTCAAAATTACTCGGGGAAAATGTGATAATGATGAACGATTGCATTGGTAAAAGGGTAAATGAGGACATTGGAAGAATGAAACCCGGCGAGATTGTTTTGCTCGAAAACACAAGATTCCATCCCGAAGAGAAAAAGAATGATCCCGAATTCGCCAAACAACTTGCCTCTCTTGGAGATATTTTTATTAATGATGCTTTTGGAACAGCCCACAGAGCTCACGCTTCAAATGTTGGACTTGCAAATATTTTGCCTTCTGCTATCGGTTTTCTTGTTGAAAAAGAATTGAAGTATCTCAAACAACAATTGGGTGATCCGCAAAAGCCATTTACTGCAATTTTTGGTGGGGTAAAAGTATCGGGGAAGATCGAATTGATCAAAGAAGTAATGAAAAAGGCTGATAATATTCTTATCGGTGGAGCAATGATGTTTACTTTTTATAAGGCGTTGGGATATTCTGTGGGGAAGTCACTCGTGGAGGAAGATAAACTCGAACTTGCAAAAAATTTACTTGAACTTTCGAAAAAAAAAGGAGTGGATATTGTTTTGCCGGTAGATACGGTGATTGCAAAAGAACCTCAAAAAAATGCAGAATTTAAAACAGTATCAGTCGAAAAAATTCCAAACGGGTGGATGGGATTAGATATCGGAGAAAAAACTATTAAGAAATTCAAACGGATAATCAACGAATCAAAAACGGTTGTCTGGAACGGACCTATGGGAATGTTTGAAATTGATAATTTTGCGCACGGAACTTATTCTGTTGCTCAAACTCTTGCTGATTTTGATGGAATCACAATAATCGGAGGGGGTGATTCTGCTGCGGCTGTAGAGAAAATTGGTTTGGAAAACAGGATGACCCATATCTCAACCGGTGGTGGTGCGTCTCTCGAAATGCTTGCCGGTAAAGAACTGCCGGGGATTGCTGTGATTCCTGAAAGAAATGGATA
>JAYEKN010000029.1 GCA_034661015.1 Candidatus Cloacimonadota bacterium | reverse complement strand
CAAGCCCCTGCTTGGGAATGCCTATTTCGAGAAGCCCCTGCTTCGATGCTTCGAGGTATGAGAATTTGCTAAAGATCAGTTTGGAAATGCCATGTATTCGTGGATAAAACGCCAAACAGGGGTTTGGCTACAAATTGTGTTCCCAAGCAGGGGCTTGGGAACAAGAGAAAAAAAAGGCTTGGGAGCAAGAAAGAAAAAAAAGGCTTGGGAACAAGAGAGAAAAAAAAGCTTGGACATCTATTCGGCAATCACTTCGATTTTATCACATACAATGGTTTGCCCAATTTTATTTGCTCCAGATCCAAAGGTAGATTATAATTTCTTTTCCCGATTGCATTTGAAACCGCATTGTTTATAGCAGCAGCAGTTAATTCCAGAGTGGGTTCACCCAAACTTTTTGCTCCAAAAGGACCAAACTTGTCTGGATATTCCACAAAATAGGCGTCAATATTTCCAATATCCAAACTGGTGGGGATCAGATATTCATCCAGATTTGTATTTTGTATTTTCCCTTTTTTAATGATCAATTCTTCCATCATTCCATAACCTGCACCAGTGGCAACTCCACCATAAACCTGTCCGAGAGCTCCGAGTTTATTGATAATTTTTCCAGCATCGTGGACGGCAGTAATATTTTTCACAAAGACCTGTCCTGTAGATATATTAACCTCTACCTCTGCAATTTGGCAGCCATAAACATAGGTAAAATATGCTAAACCTTGCCCTTTCTTTTCATCCCAACTCACATCCGGTGCATTGAACCAACCATAAGCACTAAGATTGATTCCCGACTGATAAGCCGTGAAACAGGCGTCTGCAAAACTAATTTCTTTACCCGAAATATTCTCAATAATTCTACGACTTGAAAAGTTAAAATCCGATTCATTATCCAATTTCCATTCTTTGCAAAGAACATTCTCTATCCGTTTTCTGATGATATTTCCGGCGTCAGCAACTGCTTCTCCACCCACAAGTGTAGAGCGGGAGGCTACCGTAGGACCACCATCCATAATATTGCTCGTGTTATAATCAAGATAAAAAACATCGCTAACTTCAAGCCCCAAAATTTCAGCGAGCACTATCGAAAAAGTCGTTCGAAGTCCCTGTCCATTTTCTGCAAGTCCGGTAAGCAAGTACACGCTTCCGTCATTCTGGACTGAAACGAGAGCTCCGCTTGCATCCACGCCTTCTGCTCCGAGTGAGCATCCGCGTAGACTGCAAGAAATTCCGATACCCTTAAAATTTGTTTTTTTGAGAGCAGAAAAATCAATTTCATCAAGAATATATTTTTTCTGTATCAGTTCTGAACTTTCCAAAATTTCATACGGTTGATTTTTTTCATTTTGTCTAAATTTGGTTAGGAAATCTGCTTCTTTTCGAGCCTTGTCTATTACCTCGAACAGACTTACTTTATGCGAGTCTAATTTTTGTCCGGTAGTGGTAACCGAGTCCTGCTGCACACCATTAATCTTTCGTATTTCCACGGGATTAATGCTTAGATTTTCCGCAATTTCATCCATCAGAGATTCTTGGGCAAAAATAATCTGAGGCGAACCGAATCCACGCATAGCACCGGTGTAAGGATTATTTGAATAAACTGCTCTGACGTCAGTTTCGACATGCTTTATTTTGTATGGACCAGTAGCTTGCACCACAGAACGCCAGGTTACAAACGGACTCATCGAAGCGTATGCTCCCCCATCTGCGAGAATATCTATTTTCATCGCGATCAATCTTCCATCGGGATTGTACCCGACTTTATACTTCATCTTATATGGATGGCGTTTGTAACTTTCGATTATGTCAGATTCCCTTGATAGCACAAGTTTTACGGGTTTATTAATTTTTCTGCACGCCACACAAGCACGTGCTCCGATAATATTCATCGAATCGTCTTTTCCGCCAAATGCTCCACCAATCTCAGCCTGAATAATGTGGATTTTTGTCAAGGGCAATCCCATTACTTTAGCGATTATTTTGCGAGATGTAAAAGGATTTTGGAAGGAACCATAAATTTTGTAAACATCTTTTCGATAGTGGGGTACTGCCACGACTACTTCCGGCTCGATATAAGCATGCTCAATGGTCTGAGTTGTATATTCTCGCTCCAGAATAAATTCTGATTCTGCAAATCCTTTGTTGACATTGCCCTTTCGCAAAGGATAATGCACAATCTGATTTGATTTCATTTCCGGATGAATTAGTGGGGCATCGGGCTCTAAAGCCTTTGTGTAATCCGCAAGAATCGGCAATTCCGCATATTCAACTTTGATCAAACTTTTTGCTTTCTGAATTGCATTTTCTGATTTTCCTACCACAAGTGCGATTACATCGCCGGCGCAAAAAATCTTATCAGAAGAAAAAATAGGCTGGTCGTCTGTAAGAACGCCGATATAATTTTTTCCCGGCACATCTTTATGAGTTATGATCGCCGAAATTCCTGCGACTTTTTCGGCTTCCAAAATATCTATGCTTTTTATTTTAGCGTGCACAGTATCGAGTCTAAATTGGTCGCTGAGAAGCATTTCCGGAAATTCCAGATCAGCACCATATTTCGCTCTGCCGGTAACTTTTTCGTAAGCGTCTGTTCGCTTTACATTTTTTCCAACAATATCAAATTTTTTCTTTTGTTTCATAATGAAAATCCTTAAGAAATTTACATATTTTCAAATCGTTCTCTAACCTTTTTTCCGATCTCATAACTTCTCTGATAAATTTCGTTTTCCCGTTCAATATCATAATCTTTCATAAGAAAATAACCATTTTTAAACATTGTTCGCACTGGAACTTCTGTGGCTCCATAAAGGAAATGTCCGAGAAAATTTTCCTTATCCAACGGAGTATATGGAACATAATCAAGGACAATAAAATCTGCCACATCACCGAGTTGCAATTTAGGAGATTTGCCAAAGAACATCTCTTGCGTTGCAAAACTGTTCTTGATTATTCTGTCAATAATTTCAAATCCGATGGTTGAATTGAGATTCTGATGACGAACATTTAGGAATGCCATTTTTATACTCCGCAAAATATTAGAATGCATCCCATCCGTGCCGAGAACAAGATTACAATTTTGGGGAACTTCAAGCAAATTTAATGTTCCCACTGCGTTATTAAAGTTTGAATCGGGATTATGCACAATCGTGGCTTTTTGCTTTGCAACGGCTTCGAGTTCATTTTTATCTATGTGATTGCAGTGGACCAAAAATGTTTTTTCATTTATAAGATTGAATTTTTTCAGCCTTTGAAGGAGCGATAAATTGTATTTCTCCTTATTGAAATCAACGTCATATTTATCCTCAGCAATATGAACGTGAAATCCAGCGTTCAAATCTGCTGTTTGTTCCTGAATATATTTCAAGGTTTCATCATTTAGGGTGAAAAGGGCGTGCAAACCGAACTGAGCTTTGCAATGCTGCGAGGTTTGGAAGCGGATGAAATCAAGATTTTCCTGAACACCCTCTTTCATATTTTCGATTCCGTTTCTGTCCGAAATCTCATACGAAAGCACTGCATCTAATCCGTGTGCTTTAAGGACTTTTTTGATTATTTCCAGACTTCCACTCACAAATTTCGGGGATGCGTGATGATCGAACAAAGTTCCCACCCCGTTTTTGATCGCTTCAATGGCAGCAATTTGAGCACTCGCTTCGATGGCTTCTTGAAATAAAGCCCGGTCAAGTTTCCACCAGAGATTTTTTAATACATTTAAGAAATTGCTCAAATCTCCTTTAACCGGCAATCCTTTGGAAAGACGGGAATAAACATGCTCATGGAAATTCACCAAGGGAGGTAAAACCAGCCGTCCTTGGGCATCGTATTCGGACAAATTGGAATTCGATTCCATAGGTTTTTTGGAGCTTTCCCTCACGTATTTCTCGAATGAACGCTCATTGATATTTGTTATTATTCCATTTTCAATCTGAAGATCACCGAAAACCGGTTGATAGCTGTCGTTTTTGAACTGACAAATATTTGCATTTTTTAGGATCATAATGTTTTTCCTTTCTTAAAAAAAGGATGGATTTTCTTAAACTTATTTCATTTTGGAAGGACATAAATGCCCTCGTATTTTTCTTTATTCTTACAATCTATGCGTGAACGCATAGACTATTTTATTGTGTTTTGTTCATTATCCAGATGAATCGGGAGAAAAGATACTTTATCTCTAAAATTTAAACAAAAAAAAGGTTGGGAAAAACTCCCAACCCTTTTGCTGAAATGCTGAATTGCTGAAATGCTGAATTGCTGAATTGCTGAATTGCTAAAGAGTTCTATTTATTTTGTTGTTCTTTGTTAGAATCGCTTTCCTGATTTATTTTATCAAGTATATTATTTTCACCACTTAAGGATTCAAGCATATATTTTGCCGATTCATTCAACTCATGTTCTTTGGATTCGGGATAAGCGAGAACTTCTTCAAACATCACTTTTGCCTTGCCATTCTTTTTGAGATATTCGGCATAGATAAAACCTTTCATGAACTTTGCCTTATAATCATCATTTCCATTGGGATAATATTTGATGATCTGATCATAGCATGAAATAGCGTCGTTAAAGTTGTTTCTTTTCATTGCGTCTTCTGCCAAATTAAACAATGAATCGACTGCCAATTTATGTTCTAATTTTGCGGGGTAAAGGGTAAGAGCATATTTCACTTTTATCTCTTTCTGAAGGTTTTTGAAGTAATTTCCCTGCTCTTCCTGAATTAGTTTTTGCCTGATAGTTTCAATAACATCTGCCAAAGGGGTGTATGATTTCGGTGTAAGGTTTTTTACTAACAAAAAGACATATTTCTCATTTTTATCCTGAAATATTTCGCTGAATTCACCCTCTTTGGTTGAGAAAATGTTCTCATTAAATATTGCATCTCTGCCGCGTCCGGGAATTGGTCCGTTTTCCCGAATTGGAGATATATCACCATTGTTTGCTTTTTCAATACAATATTCTTCGATCAATTCGTTTAGTTTATCTTCATCATCTTTGACCTTCTTTGCTTTGAATAAAACAAAATCTGCAGTTTCTTTATCGTCAAAAGTAAATTGCTTTATTTTGGCAGAAGCCGGATGTGAAAATCTTTTTTCCTTATCCGCATTATATGTATTTTCGATTACTTCATCCGGGATAACGATTTGATCAATAACAAATTGTTTATAATATTCACGCAAGATTGGAACCATTTTAGCGCGTGCAAGTTGTGATTTTAATTCGGGATTGTCTTCATAACCTTTTTCTATCGCATCTTGGAACATCACTTTGTCTGCAAGTCTCTCTTCGAGGAATTTCTTGCGTGCTTGATAGTCTGCAAGTTGCGGTCCCCGATTGGTTTGCATTTGCCTGACGACATCCCGCAAATCTGCGACCGTAAATACAACCGCTTCTTCCGAAGATATGATCAGTGGGGTATCGGCATAGGATGTGAGAGTGTCCGCTTTATGAAAGTCTGCGTTTTTAAGTGCGGTTGTATCAATTGTAGCATGATATTTTTTTATCAGTTTGCTTTTCAAATTATTGGTAATGGATTCAGTTTTATCATTTGTATAGCGATGTTTAACCCTTACTTTTATCTTTTCAAAATCCTTATATTCGCTTGTATCTCTATTAACAACTTCAATAATATGGAATTTATCATTGAATTCAATCGGGTCTGATGCAGTGCCGATCTCGGATGAAAAGATATAATCATCAATCAGTTCCGATCTTCCCACGTTAGTAATTTTTTCACCTTTCTCAACTTTGAATATTTTGCCATCACGTTTTTTGGAATATTTGTCGGTAGAGTATTCTTTCACAACTTCAGCAAATTCTTTTCCGGTGTTCAATTCTGCAAGAGCCTTTTCCGCTTGGGTGAGATTATCGGTTTGAATGTAAAGTATATCAGCATTCGGAATTTTCTTGTAGTATTCATCTTTATGATCATCAAAATATTTTTTTAATATTTTATCAGATGAAACAACCTGATTGTTTATGTTGTCCTTTTTATACAGATCCAATACGGATTTTTCCGCATATTGTAAGTATTCTGCCTGAATGGACCGGAGAGTATCAATACCTTTGGATTTTGCTTCTAAATAGAAAATTTCTTCTACTGCATAGTTGTCCAACATTTTTTGTTTTTGCTCGGCAGAAAATCCACCTTTAGGTTGATAATACTCAGGAATGAGATTCAGACGTTTGTTCAGTTCGTTCTCGGTTAATTTTCCACCTTCCCATTCTGCCAGAACAGGGGATTTGTCAGTCTCTTTTTTTAATTGACATCCGATTACCGTAAAGATAATCAAAATAGCAATTAACATCAATTTCGTTAGGTTTTTACTTAACATTTCAAAATCTCCTTAAAATTTTGTTTTGATTCACATACTTTTTTTTCGCATGTTTTTATGTCAAGATTGACGCACATGATTTTACCTTTGTATATAGGCGTATGTTACTTAAAACATCTATTTAAAATTCCGGTTTACAGCAAAAAAATATTATTTGAGTTTCCACATTTAGAGAAAAACTTGACGTAATTTACCTCCATTCCCTTTTGATGTTTTTCATCAAGGTAAAATGATGATTCTATTTTCCAATATTGGCAATACACATATTCATTTAGGCGTTTATCAGGACGATGACTTGGTAAACAGTTGGAGATTACGCTCGGATAAAACAAAAACCGAGGATGAAAGCAACATAGACAGAAAGGATATTTTCAGAGTGATAATATCTTCTGCAGTACCGGAAATTACAAAGCTCTTGAAGGTGATTTTGTTACTGTTGCCACAGGTGGCTTATCTCAATTTGTGGCTAATAAAACTAAAAACATTGACATCGTTGACAAGAATTTTGCTCCTGAAGGTTTGAAAAAATATATATAAATATCTAAAAAAACATAAGAAGGATTGCCTATAGCATTTGAAAATTACTGTTTGTTAAAAAGTTGTTTTATGGATGATTGTAGAATTTGTGCCGATATTGGTAGCTAAAAAGTTGTTGTAAAAGATTAACAATTTTCGGAAAAGCAAATTTCTGCAACTTGTCAAAATATGTTCAAAAAGGAAATGCTATAAATTATGTTTAAAAGAAATATTGGATTTATTATCTTTCTGGTGTTTTTTTCAGTATTGTATATCGCTTTGAATTTCAAGCCGATAATTGCTGAACCTGTCCACGAGCTGGTGGATGAAGAGATTGAAGACACACTCGTATTGAGCGAAGTCGAAACAATAAAAATTGATAGTTCGCTGGTCCTACAGCTCGAGACACTTGTTGATTTTCCCGATTCATCAGAGGAAATTTTAGATACTTTGGAATTTGTGGATACTGTTCTCGTTACAATAATTGATACAAATTATATTCCGGTTGATACCACTCATTATATTCATTTTCCCTACATTCTCAACAAGAGATTTTCTCACCCTCTGATCACTACCGGCGATACTACCGAAGTGTCGGACTATTTATATAGAAAAGCCTATCCAAGAGAAAAATTAAAATTCCCCTTTTTCCAGCTTTCTCCTTACAAATATGCTGATGAAATTAATTTCGATGAAGAATACGCCGTTCTCGGAGCAACATTTTTCGGGGTAGATTACATTAGCAAATTTCGTATTCCTTATGGAAAATATATGAATTTGCGCGCGTATCAAACATTTCAGGCAGAATTATATGCTGAAATAATGCGATTTGCAAAAGAAACAAATACCCAAGGCGCAGCCGAAGGCATCATCCCGGATATCGAATTTCCCAAAATTAAAATGCCCAAAACCATGAGAAAATTTTTCGGAGATAATATTGGGCGGTTACGGGTTTCCGGATACCAGAAAATCACAATCAGCGGTAGAACCACAGTTGACGACCCACCTCCCATTGAAGAAGGATATAAAAAAAGTTTGTTTCCGGACCTGAGCATGAAGCAAGAACTGAATCTCGGCATAAACGGAACTATCGGGGATAAAATTCACGTGAGTGTTGAACAGAGTTCGGAACAAACATTCATGAAAAAAAACCAATTAAATATAAAATATGTAGGTGATGAAGATGACCCGATTAAATTGATCGAGGGAGGAGACACCGGGATTCAACTTTCCGGCTCCGAATTCGTTAGTTATTCCGCCTCATCAGAAGGATTGTTCGGAGTGAAGGGAGAATTTGAGTTTGGCAATTTAAGCCTTAAAACCATACTCAGTCAGCAAGAAGGGCAGCACGCTTCTGCACACACAACCGGCTCATCGGTCTCCAATGTTCTCAGTTTCAAAGATATGGATTTTGCCAATAATCATTTTTTTTTATATGACCCTCAAACTCTTTTTGGACCTGATATTGACAGCACTTATATTGGTGGGCTGGTGGATGAAACGATTCTGCCGAAAGATGGTACACTTCGCGTTTTTGTTGATAACCATAAACAAGATCCTGAGGATTTTGAAGGACACGATCTGGAAGGAAATGTATATCAATTTCATGAACTCATAGCGGATGAAGAATTTATTATTAATTATAACTACCCCTATTTAATTAAGGTAAAACAGGTTTATAATGATTACGAGATAGGTGTGGTTTTTACTGCAAAGAATGAAACCCAAATTGGCAGTGCGATTGGGAGCGATATCACCGTTAAAATGATCAAAAAGAACTATGACGATGCAGGGACAAACCTTGATTCTGCATTATGGAATTATCTCGCAAAAGAAATATATTTCCTCGGCGCTACAAATATTGACCCGCAGGATTTTGGAGTGAAAATTTTCCTTGAAAGACCTGGTAGCGGAGAACGTGTGGAGGGTTTGACCGTAGATTCCACCTTTGTATCGTTCATTGATATGCTTGGGCTTGATACAAATAATGACAATAAGGTGAATAGTAGCGATAACACCGTTGATCTCTCCTCCGGTACGATTGCCTTTAAGATGCTGGAGCCTTTCAAAAACTTCTGGTTCGAGAATGGAGCCGTAAATTATGACTCTATCTGGGTAGCGATGACAAACGATCATCTCGGGAATGATATTATTTACGATGAACTGGATCCGGATGAAGCAGATTTTAATCCCTTTTTTATTGAAGTTTCAATGAAAACAAGTTCGAGCCGGATCACATTAAATAATATCAATATCATCGAAGGTAGTGAAAAAGTTTATGTAGATAATGAATTAATGACAAAAGGTGTAGATTACGATATTGATTATATGAGCGGAATCGTCACGCTGAGAGGCAATGCAACTGTTGATCCTGATGCAATTGTGAAAGTTGATTATGAATACAGACCCATTTTTTCCCCTGAAAAAAAGAGTATGATCGGAATGCAAGCGAAATATAAATTTTCTGATAATGCGAGCGCAAGTGCTGTTCTTATGTACGAATCAGAAAAAGCCAGCGATAAACATCCCAAGATTGGAGCCGAACCAAAAAATATCCTTGTTGGTGCAGTAACAGGTTCAGTGGATTCAGAATTGCCTTTCCTTACAAATACCGTAAACCTGATTCCATTTGTCAGAACAGACGCCAATTCCAACATATCTTTTTCCGGAGAAATGGCAATGAGTGTTCCTAATCCAAATACCACCGATGATCAGCAAGCCTATATTGATGACATGGAGGGGGTGGTGGAAACATTATCCCTCGGAATAAATCGAGCAGATTGGAATTTTTCCAGTTTTCCCGAAGATATTGACACGACTAACTATGCAGATAATTTGAATAAATCCAATCGAGGTTCTTGCTTTTGGTATAATCCTCAGGATAAATATGTGATGGAAGAACTGTATCCGGATCTCGAAGATGAAGAAAAAGCACAGGATGTTCCGGTTTTAGAATTAAAGATGAAACCCATACAGAGTGACTCTTTTCCAAATCAATCGACATGTTGGGGTGGATTAATGAAAGCAATGGGCAACAATCCCGTAGATTTATCCGAAAAAAAATATCTGAACCTTGTATTTAGAGGAGAAAATGTTATTGAGGGGGATTCGCTTTTTATTAATCTGGGATTTATAAATGAGGACTATTATCCAATTTTTCACCCGAATGGAGAATTGGATGAAGAAGATGGAATAAATGGTAATTTGAAAGATGGTGAATTGGATGCCGGTGAGGATATTGGACTGGATATTACTTCCGGAACAGATCCAAAGCCACCGAAAGATCACAGAGATGATGGACATTTGGGTGAAGCCGATGACGGGAACGACGATTACTGGTATAGTTCGGAAAATAAAGACGATTTTCGCGGTATTAACGGAACTGAAGGCAATGAGCGCTTGGATACAGAGGATTTGAACCATGACAACTCTCTAAATACTTACAATGCCTACTTGCAATATCATATAGATTTGCACAATATCAATGATGAAATTATTTATAATGAGTATAACGGCTGGAAATTTATCCGCATTCCGCTTCAAGATTCTACTTACTACAAGCAGATAGGCTCGGGAAGCGTCTCATTTAAAATGATAAAATATTCAAGAATTTGGTTGAGACGAACAGATGCTGAAAATCCAAATTTTAATGACTCTTTGGTTGTGGATTTCGAATCTATTGAAGTGGAGGGAAACAAATGGATGGCTTCTGCAATAATGGATACGAGTTTGCATGCCGTAACCAATCCGGGTGAAAATGAATCATTCGAAATAGCAGCAATAAATAGCCAAACTAATGTTGATTATACCCCTGCTCCGGGATCAGAGATAGATGATAACATTTCAGCACAGGATATTCAATTTGAACAATCGGTTATGCTGAAATGTAAAAATCTAAAAGAAAATAGATATGTGTATGCCCGACAAAATTTTATTGATCCCATGAAATTGTTACAATATAAAAAGATAAAATTTTGGGTATATGGACAAAAATCCGATAGTGTTATTTCGTCTGATGAGGAAATAATCGTATTCCGTCTTGGTGCTGATACAAACAATTATTATGAATATCGAGATACTATCACGATTTATGATGATCTTGGCGACAAAATGGAAGAATCACGCTGGCAGGATATTACTATTGACTTTACTCAATTTTCCGAGCTTAAAAAAAATAATTTTCCGGACACTACCGCCCATTTTCGGATTTATGGTAATCCGAATTTGAATAATACAAAGCAAGTTATTATTGGCTTGATCCGCCCCTACCAAGGTCATGGAAGTTCAGTTTTCACAGGCAGAATCCTCTTTGATGATATTCGGGTAGCAGATCCTTACCGAGATATTGGGACAGCAGCCCGATTAAGTATCAATACAAAATTTGCTGATTTTGCTCAAGTAACTGCAAATTTTTATCAGAAATCACCAAATTTTTACACTATCGGTGAGAGTGCCGGAAGCGGGAATAAAACCATAAATTATAATGTGAACAATAAATTGTATTTGCATAAATTTTTTCCTGATTACTGGGGATTGAATTTTCCCATACGTTATGAGTATTCGCAAACTAATCAAACTCCTATGTATATTCCCAACTCCGATATAAAAATGACAACCGAAGCAGAGAAAGATTCCTGCCGCATATTTAGTGAAAATAAATTACTAACTCTATCTTTGAGCAAAAGTAAAAATTCCGAAAATCCCTTTGTCCACTACCTTGTTGATAATTTATCACTCTCAGGTAGAATTCAGAAGAAGAAAAATGAATCTTCTTCATTGCGAGATACAACCGTTATTTATTCAGGAAATTTGAATTATACTCTTGGATTTGGCAATAAAGGGATAAAAATTTTGAAGGGATTTAAAATATTTTATTTGCCCCAAAGTATTGCATTGCTTTCAAGTTATCACAGCAGTTCAACTAATAAATGGAGAAACCAAACCGGTGAAGGTTTTGTGCGTGAGGAAAGTGATCCCACCGAAAAACTTTCTCCCAAAATAACTGTGGCTTATGAATTATTTTCTGATTTTAAAACCGGATACTCGTTGGAATCAAAAAGAGATTTGAAAAATAAATATTATTCGGGAAACAGTATATTCGGGATTGAAACTGATAAAAATCAGGATGTAGATGTAAATTTTGCTCCGGGATTAATGAGATTTATAAGTCTGTCCACAAACTATCAAGGAGATTATTCTCAAAATAGGAAAGAAGTAACTGCCAACGATTCAATTGTTTCCTATTTCAATGTCCAAAACAGCCGCAATGCTTCTGTTAATTTTACTTTGAAATTTGGTAAATGGGGGCAAAATCTCATTGATCTTTCAAAAATTAAAAAGAAGCAGAAGAAAGAACCGGAATCTCCGGAACATAAGAAACCTGAAAATGAGAAAGAAAAGACTATTCCGGGAAATCCTCCTCGCAAACCGGAAAAAGGCATATCCGGTAACTATGAAACTACAGGCTTTACTTCTCCTCCAGCGGAGCCGCAACCCGAGCCGGAACAAGAACCGTCGCAGATTTCGGGAAAAACTATTGAAGATACAACTGCCGTAACAAAAGTTGATGAGACGCTGGATTCGCTAAATATACAGAATAACGGAGAAGAGGAAGAGTCTTCAAAAGAATTGTCATTTCCGATTTATAGGCGAGCTTCATCCCTTTCCGGACAAGTTGCCGGATTCTTGCTCAAAATTATCGGTTCCACAAAGTGTGATTATAAAAATTCTTTCAACACAAAATACAAGTTAGAACCGGACTCATTGCCGAATATTAATTATCAGATAGGATTTTCAGAATTGGATTATGGCGAAGTGCTCCAAAATTCTCAAACTGATAAAATCTCTGTGAATGCTGGAAACAGGTTTAATATTTTTAAAACCCTTAGTTCTAAATTGAAAACCAGTTTTTCTCATATGATGAGTAATAATTCAGGGAATAAATCCAAAACAATAGATTTTGAATTTCCTAATGTGTCTCTTACTTATACGGGTATGGATCAAATCATTCCAGGCGAATTCATGAGAAATACTACGATGAATACAGGATTTTCCAGAAAAATCACGAATAGCGGAGAAGGATGGTGGGATGAACCCGTTACTATAACTACAATCTATCAGATGAATCCCATCCTAAATCTTTCTACCAAGTTCTGGAAAAAACTGGATAGTAGAATCTCCTGTAATTATTCTTATTCTTTCACAGAAACTAAAAAGGTGCCTTTTTCAAAAAACAAAAGCAATCAGATAACTATTACAGGTCATTTAGGATATTCGTTTAGAAATCCCCGCGGATTAAAAATTCTTTTCCTTAAACGCCTTAGGATGACTAATGAGTTAACCACAAGTCTGGATGTTTCATATAATACAAATATTCAGAAATTAAAACTACCCGAAAATCCATGGTCTAACGACACAAATTCCACAACCCTGAAAATAGATCCGAGATTTTCCTATAACTTTAGTCGAGATATTGATGGTGGATTAAGTGCAAGCTATAAAATAGTGGATAATAAAAAAGACGGTAAAAAAATCACAACCACAGAAATAAGCCTTTGGGTGAAATTCAAATTTTAATTAGTGTCTGTCCGTAAAGTACTATTTTTCGACCTCACCCCGACCCTCTCCTATCGAGGAGAGGGAGATAAAAGTTCCCCTTCTCTTTGAAGAGAAGGGGTTAGGGGATGAGTTGTGAGTTGGAAAATCTTAAGTCAAGTTCAAAAAAACGGAACTTAACTCAAGATTTTCCTTTGAAACCATCCGCAAAATTGTTACAAAAATGAATATTTTATGAGTAGATTAATTGCTATTGGAGATATACACGGGCAAATGAAAATGCTCGAAACCCTTATGAGAAAAATCCAACCCCGAGCAGATGACAAGTTTATCTTTTTGGGCGATTATATTGATCGGGGATTTTCCAGCAAACAGGTGATTGAATATTTGCTCCATTTCCGAAATAAGTTCGATTGTGTTTTTATTAAAGGCAATCATGAAGATATGCTATTGGATTTCTTGGGGCTGGATGATGAGGCAATGTTCAGGGATAGTTATCTTCCAAATGGTGGAATGGCAACCGTCCGATCTTATTGTGAAGAAAAAGCAGACACAGAAGCGTTAATCCAGTGCATTCCCGCATCACACATTGAATTTATAAAAAAGACCAAACTCTATCATATTGAGGGAAATTATATTTTTGTTCATGGGGGAGTAATAGCAGGCGTGCCGATTGAGAAGCAGAAAAGAGAAAACCTTCTCTGGCTACGATATCAATTTATATCTTACCCGACTGATCTTGATAAAATTGTGGTTTTCGGGCATACACCCCAAAATAGTGTTTTTATCTCAAAGGATAAAATCGGGGTAGATACAGGTGCGGGTTACAAAAAGTCTCTAAGTGCGATAGATTTGTCTAACAAAACAGTTTTTAGTGTAAAATGGGAAAGATGAAAATTACTTCGATTAGTATTTTTTCTCAGGATTAGTTGTTTTTCATACCCTTAAAATTTCACTTTCAATCGAGTAGAATATTCCAAATCTGGAATTATACCTTCCCATTCGTTTATGCGGTAGTAGCGTGTGTAAAAGATCAAATCTACATTTTGGAGAATATTATAATAAAATTGTCCCGAAAAAATTGCCGAATCATTTTCATTTTTTTCATAACTGTAAATCAAATTGGTAGAAACACTCATCAGATCATTTATCTTGTATAAAAAAGAAGAATAGAAATTGTTTCTCTTCCACAAATTGTCCGCACCGGCATTTCGGCTTTTATGCAAAAATTCAAGAGCCCAAAAATATGTGTTATCAATCGAATAATCGGCACCGAGCATGATCTCGAAATCTCTGTTGTCAAAATTTTTATGAAAGTTTTCGACAAATTCTCCATAAATTCCCGCGATAGCATCTCCCCTAAAAGTAATGCCGGTAGTCGTTTTATAACTTTTCTGATTGTATATTCCCACGGCACTCACATCAAAATCAAAAATGTTATGAAAAACTTTTATAGCGGAATGGGTTTCCTTTTCCCCGAATGGCATTTCCGTGATAAAGTCTATCCCGGAAAGCAAGGATAGAGGAATTTTAACGTTGAGAATATCGCTGCCGGAACGCCTATAATTCAAATCGGAAATATTGAGTGAAGAAAAAACATCTATGGGTGAGAATATTTGTCCCTTCCCAAAATTGATGATCTGCCGCCCGATCGTAACATCAAACATTGGGAAATATAAGGAGAAATATAATTTTCGCAAATTCATAAATATGGGAATTTGGTCGGATAATTTTGAATTAATCATTGAATCAATCTTAGTAGAATCCGCAGAAGATTCGAGATATTTTTCCCCTAATTCTCCATAGGGAATTGTTACATCAAACTCTCCCGCCACTTTTCCGTATTTTTGGTTTGTGTTTATGAATTTTAATGAAAAATTACTTTTTCCTCCAAATTTGAGCGAATCGGTTTTGCCTGAATTTATATAATGAAAAAAACCGAGATCGGAATACAAACTTCCGTTAAATTCGAGACCGGATTTTGCCAAAAGTGATGAGGCGGAAAAAATAATAAAAATGATTAGAATTTTAATGTAACTCGTGAAATTGGTAGATAATTTTTTTACCTTGATGGCTGTGTGTTTCATAATATTTTTCCCTATTTTCTCAGATTACGAATGGAAAATATCTTTGCCGGAACAGGTTCATTGAAAAAGATGTCAAACATTTCAAATACCGTTTCACTGTTTTCACGAAGCATATTTTTCATTGAGGTTTTAACCGGGAAATAGCGGTTGCCTATTTTTTTGATTTTTTGAACCTCTGCCCTTTTCAATAATTTTCCACTTTTGGCATACATCTCTTCTTTCCAGCAGATAAAATATTCTTTGTCAATCCACATTTTGCGATGAAAATATTGGACAAGTTTAACAACGGCTGTTAAATCCAAAACATAGCAAAGTCTGTCATTTACGGTTTCTTCGCAAATAAGATTTATGTCGTATTTATCAGAAAGTTGTTGAGATTCCAAAGCATCTTCATACGAAAAATCGCTGCCCATCATTCCTTCTTTGAGCATGTGCCCGGAAATTTTTACAACCTCGTTCTCTTCGGGGAAATATATCCAAAGATTTTCACCAATCAACAAATATTTTGTCCCTTTATCTGAGGGATTTGTGAAAGTAACAATTGCTTTATTGCCTTCGGAAACTCCCTCGGCTGTCAATTCCTTGGTGCGAATTTTATCTCCGATAAATATTGTCATTTCAGCGTTGTATTTGATCGTTGTATAATCAAGATTTTCATCCATTTTTTTGATGATCTGCTCGGCATTTTCGGTTTTGCTCGATGATTTTGTTTCAGCACCCAAATAAGGTGCAAAGAGTAAAATCAGGGATATTATAATTAAAGTATATTTCATATTTTCCTTCCGGATGTTTTTGACACCAAAAAACGCGATTAAGCAGATTCTGATGTTCTAAATAAATTAATGATATTTAATCTGTGAAAATCATTTTTTTCAGCGTGATGTTGTTTATCACACTCATCTGTATCCTATTAGTTTCATAAATATCTGTCAAACGCTTTTGAGCGAATCGGCTATTTTCATTTTTGCAGCTTTATAAGAGGGTGCTACGGAAATCAAAGCAGCGATCACCGTTCCCAAAGCCAAAGGCATAAAGATTCCGTAAAAACTCAGTTTGAAATTAATGATATTATCCATCGGAAATCTGAGCGATCCCATCATTCTGGAAAAATCAATTCCGTGATAATGGAAGAAAAGGACAAGCAGAAATCCGAGACCACTTCCTATCAAACTGCCAATCAAACCGAGGATAAATCCCTCGTTAATAAATAGGAAAAGCACATTCTTCGCAGACATACCCAGCGAGCGGATGAGCCCGATCTCTTTTCTCCTTTCAAAAACGACCATCATCATTATATTTCCGATAATGAATGCCCCGAATAGAGCAACGATGAAGTAAATCCAATTATAAATTCCTTCCGCCAACTTCACATAAGCATAATATCCGCCGATTTTTGTCCATGATAATATTGTTAGATTTTCATTGGTTAACATGTTGCGGATTTTCAGAGCCATTTCATCGGATTTGCGATAATCTTTCAGAAAAATAATAATTTGCTGAGTTTGGTCTCCCATTCGTAATAATTTTTTCGCATCCTCCAAAGTAATCTGGAAGATTGTTTCGTCAAGTGTATTTAATCCACTTTGGAAAATTCCTACGATTTTGAATTTTTTGAGATGAAGGGCATAATCGCTTCCGCTGGTCATAACTCGAATTTGATCACCCAATTTATAATTTAGTGCTTGAGCGAGTTTGTAGCCGATAATTGTTTCATCAGCATTCTCAATATATTTTCCGTCTGGCAAAATTGATTTCTGGAGCATAAGTAAGTTTTTTTCCAACTCGGGATTTCCGGCAAGTGCTACCGCCATTTCATTGTTTCCATTATGATTGATGAGAACTCCGAAATTTATTCTTTGGGTGATCAGGTCAATATTGTCGGCAATTTCATTGTTGGAGAGGATTTGTTCGATAATTTTTTCCGGATTTTCAATATTATCAGTTATTGGGTAAAATCTGCTGTTTTCTGCAAATTTTTTTGTGGATATGCGGATATGCCCGGTTTCGTTTTTCGTATAATTTTTCACGATGGAATCCGTAAAACCGCCGATTAATCCTTTAAGATAAACAATGAATAAAACGGCAATAGAGATTGAAATGATCGCAAGCAGAGAGCGTCTTTTATTTCTTTTGATATTTCGTATAGCTAATTTTAGTAGATACATGCTCGTTTTTCCTTTCGATTTAATTTAACCACAGAGAGCAGGGAGAAAAGATTAAATTTACATAATCAGACTTAGGTTCAGGTTAAACTTTTTCAGACTGGACTTAATAATTTTTTTTTCGTGTTTTTTCGTGTATTTCGCCTGTCCAATGAAATGCTTTTATATTTATTTCATCGGTGTGAAATGCTGTTATCGGTTTTATTTCACTGGGTTCATATTTCATCGGGGTGGTTAATGTTGTGTCCGTTTAAACCGAGAAAAGATTAAATTTACATAATCAGACTTAGGTTCAGATTGAACTTTTTCATATATGACTTAATAATTCATTTTCGTGTTTTTCCGTGTATTTCGTGGTTAATGCTTTGTCCATCTCATTCAAATCGTAGTATGCGATTGATCTGCATTTTGGCAGCTTTACGGGCTGGAATTATACTGGCGAGAACCGATACTAAAATCCCAAATATAAAGGCAAAAATCATCAATCCGATATTCCAGGTTCCGTAAATCGTTCCCCATACAGGAATTCCACCCATATCAATATCTTTTACCATTTTGTCCATAGCCATTCCATTTGTAACGAGAAAATAGTTAAAAATAATCCCGAGCAAGATTCCCAAAGAGCTACCAAGAAAACCAATGATCAATCCTTCCCACATAAAAAGAAATGTGATCTCGAATCTGCGAAAGCCGTGAGCGAGTAGAATGCCAATTTCTCGAATTCTTTCATAAACACTCATCAAAACAGAATTGAAAATTCCCACAGCAGCAATGAGAAGAATTACAATCATAAATACAAATCCAAAAACTTTTTTTTGTTTGCTAATCTCCAGAAAAGATGCTCCCAATTCAAGAAAACTCTTTGTCGTTAATTGGGGGAATTGATTCTCTAATTTTCTTTTCAAAATATTAACTTTTGAGATTAATTTTTTGTATTGAACCGGGCGTTCAAAGGAGATGTCAATCTCGGTTATCAGATTTTCCAAATCCAAAAAAACATTTGCAGCCTCATAAGTAATAATTACAGAATTATTGTTAATATTCGGGTCGGTGGTATTTAGCAAACCGATGATCTCAAACTCGTCCGCATTGTGTGTGTCAAATTTTGTGAGAGCATACAAAGTGATATAATCGCCGTTTGTTACATCCAAATCCTTAGCGAGAGTTTTCCCGAGAATTATTTGATTTTGGGAATTTTGGGAAAAATATTTTCCGATTATGTTTTTAGAAATTGTAAAAACCTGTTTATCTGTTTGGGGAGCGATCACAGTTCCTTGCACGGGAATGGATTCTGAGTAATTGGAAAGTTCTCCCAAAAATTTTGTACGGGGTGTTATTCCTTTTGCCATTGATTCATTTTTTACAAAATTTTTAATCTCGGGCAGGTTCATAATTCCATATTTGAGCGGAAGGGATTTTTTATGCTCGTAATATTCCGTTGTATTTAATTTTACGGAGGACGTTGACAGGTCTATCATATTATCAATTCCGGCTCGATTCATCCCCTCCATCACAGAATCCATATAGATTAGTAAGATTAAACCGGCTGCGATGGTTATTGCAGAAAAAAAAGTTCGTCTTTTATTTCGCAAGATATTACGAAATGCAATTTTTGGAAGAGTGCCCATGATTATTTCCTTTCGTCAGATTCGATTTTACCATCGCGAAGTTTTATCACTCTTTTTGCGTGTTTTTGAACCAACGGATCGTGAGTAGAAAAAATAAATGTCGTCTCTTTTTCCCGATTCATTGTTTTCATAACGGACATGATATTTTCAGAAGTTCCCGAATCCAAATTTGCAGTAGGTTCGTCAGCAAGAACAATGAACGGATTTTTTACCAGCGATCTGGCAATTGCCACCCTCTGCTCCTGTCCACCGGAAAGTTCTTTGGGCAATCTGTTCGCTAAATCCGACAGTCCGACAAGAGAGATAAATTCCATCGCCATTTGTTTCATTTCTTTTTTGGAATATTTTTTTCCGATTATAAGGGGAAGTTCTACGTTTTCTCGGACGGTTAGCACCGGAATCAAATTAAAAGATTGAAAGATAAAAGCGATGTGCTCTTTTCTGTATTCGGTAAGCTGCTTTTCTTTCATTTTCCCCAAGTTTTTTCCGAGATATATTACCTCACCGCTGGTGGGAATATCTATGCAACCAAGGATATTGAGCAGCGTGGTTTTCCCGCTTCCGGAAGGACCGACTATCGAAAGGAATTCACCTTTTGAGATTGTCAAATCTACGCCACGTAAGGCTGGAATTTTCAGAGGTCCTTTGTAATAATTTTTTATAACATTTTGCATTTTAATGAATGACATTTTACCTCATTTCTTTGATGAATATTTGTTACGGAATGGTCCGTGACAACTTGGTGGTTGAGTCGCCACGGACCATTCCGTGCCGATTTTCGTTTGTGTCACGGAATGGTCCGTGACACCTCGGGAATTCCGTGACAACTCGGTGGTTGAGTCGGCACGGACCATTCCGTGCCGATGAATCCGGTTTCCGTGCCGAATTTAGCATCAATCCGTATCAATAAAAATAATCGAATGATCATCATATTTATAGTTTCTCGCACTTGAATATTTATAATCTTCAGGTTGCTTTACTAAATTTGCTTTAACCGGATTGTTATGAATATATTGCAATTTTTGTAAAAAGAATTTTCTGCTTCTGATTACCACATCATCGAATCGTTTGTTCCAGAATTTTCGTTTTTGATCCGGATATTTATTAGCATAATTTTTAAAAATCTTGTCAAGATTTTGATCTCCTTTTTTTCCTATTTCACCCATAATATCCCAAGCAGAATATTTTTTTATATCACGCATAATATCAGAAATAGTTCCATATTTATTTTCTGTTCGAATTATCCAATGAAAATGAGATGGCATTATTACATATCCCAATATATTAAAATGATATTTTGCCTGATAATGTTTAATATTATCTATCAGCAAATCACAACATACATTTGAATGAAAAACTTTTAAATGATTTACGACAGATGTGGTAATAAAAAAGCAATTTTCATCAGTAAAATTACTTCTTCCTCTTAGTCCCATTTATTTTGAATTCCTTTCTGGTGTTATACGTGTTACGGAATCAGGACTATGCCCAGACAGGTTGGTCAGTGACACCGTAGTGATTCTCGTTTGTGTCACGGAATGGTCCGTGACACCTCGGTGGTTGAGTCGGCACGGACCACTCCGTGCCGATGAATTCGTTTGTGTCACGGAATGGTCCGTGACACCTCGGGAATTCCGTGACAACTCGGTGGTTCGATCAGGGATGATCGGATTACGAAATAGACGCTGCAGAATTATACCTGAAATGATGAACACTAATCCTACAATTGTGGAAAATAATATTTTCTCTTTGGTGATTATATTTATATTTATAAGTGAGATAAATGGAGTTAAGTAAATAAAATTACTCACCTGCGCAGTGGTTTTAGAAAGATTGAGAGCCTTCAACCAAATTACAAAAGTCAGACCCATTTCAAAAATTCCTACATAAATGGCTGCCAGCGTTCCGGCAGGATCATTCTTCAAAAAAGAAAGGTCAATTTTGTGGAAAATACTAAAAAGCAGGATATACATAAATCCAAAAGAAAAATTCATGAATAATTTTATCACATCGTCTCTTTTATCTTTAATATTGTAAATCCAAAATAATGCCCAGATCACCGCACTGCTAAGCGGGAGTAAATCGCTCTTAAAATTGGAAAAACGTAATCCGAAGATATCACCCTTAGTAGCAATTATAATCACTCCCAAAAAACTGAGGAATATGGCAATGATTCCGGAAAGTTTGATTTTTTGTCTAAGAATGGGAATTGAGAGAAGCACCAACATTATTGGCCAAATATAATTTAGAGTGATCGCTTCTTGGGCTGGCAGGATTGAGTATCCTTTTAGTAAAACGAGATAATAAAAAAACGGATTTAAAAATCCGAGTATCGCAGAATGAATTAATTGCCTTCGTGTATTTGAAAATAATTTCGGTAATTTTTTCTGGAAAATTAGGATCGCAAAAGTGCAGCAGACAGCCACAGCAGATGAAACGAATAATAGTTGGAGAAAATCAATATATCCGAGGGAAATTTTGAACGCCGAACCAACTGTTGACCAAATTAGCACAGCAATTATTGCCAAAATATATGCCTTGTTTTGCTTCTTCATTTAGTTTAGTGCTTCCGGCAGTCGTCCCGAAGCTTTCGGGATGGTGTCAATACTATTTTCGTTTATAGAGGTTCGGTTTACGAATCGAGCTGATCTCTTTATCTTTTAAATATCGCCATGAACCTTCCGAGAGATCAGCCAATCTTATCGAGTGAACTTTTGTTCTTTTCAGTTCGGTTACCGTATGGCCAATATTTTCTATCATCCGGCGTATTTGCCTTTTTTTCCCCTCATAGAGAACTATTCGGATTTTGGAAATATCATTAGATTTATTGTAACTTTTTACAAAAACTTTTGCCGGAAGCGTTTTACCCTCTTTAAGTTGGACTCCATTTCGCAATTTATACAAATCATCTTTGCTGATATTTCCCTTTACATGCACAATATAAACTTTTTGTATTTTTGTTTTCGGGTGAGTTATTTTATTAGCCCATTCACCATCATTGGTAAAAAGAAGCAGCCCGGAAGATGGTTTATCCAACCGACCTACTGAAAAAATACGCACCGGGAATTTTGGCAATAAATTAAAAACGGTATCCCTTGCAAACGGATCGGATGAGGTGGATATATAACCGACCGGTTTGTTTAGCATAACGTAAATCTTTGTTTGTGGCAAAATAATTCTTTTGTTTTTAAAAAAAACAATATCTTTGTTTTCATCAATTCGGGTAGCGAGATCTACAACTATTTTGTCGTTTACTTTTATTTTACCATTTGCAACTAATTCTTCTACGGAACGGCGTGATCCCAATCCGGCTGTAGCCAAAAATTTATTTATACGCATATTTTCCCTTATTTTTCTACCACTGTTCAATGGTATTTGTCAGGATATTACTCCCGAGTTCTTCGATGATATTTTTAATTGCTTCTTCCTCAGTCATCAGATTAACTTCATCCCCGGTGGATGTTTCGCTTCCGGAAGAATTGCCATAGATTGCCTTTAGCCGTAAGTTTGAATTTTTCCACACGGTTGTGTCCTTTATCATATCTTCTACATCCACAGCAAATGAAATAGCAACTTGCCATTGGAGCGGATTTTCTGCTTCATCATAAGTGAACACGGTTTTTTCATACGAATTAATTGTTCCAATCACATCTGTGTCTGCGTTTGCACCTTTAACCTCAAGCCGATTATCATCAATAAATTTGTCGGTAAGATATTCTGATACTAATTCGGGCAATTCATATTCTTCCGTCTTGTTTTGAAATTCTGTGATCATTATAGTTTTCAAGTGGGGATTTGAACGAGTGTAAAATCCGTAATGCCCGCAAGTGGCAACAAGTAAGATAACTAAAACAGTAAAGTATCTTTTCATTCCGATTCTCCGCTATTTGATGATTTTTAATAATTATTAATTTAAAAACACATTTTGAGAAGTGTCTTTGGTGTCAAGTTATTCGGGTTAATTTCGCATCTCCCCCATTTTTTTACAAGAATGTATCTAAAAAAACCGAGTTATTTGAGGGCATTTCGTCTGGATTTATTCGTCAGTCTTTTTGGACAATGTCTGCGAGGGGGTAAACCCCCACGCTAAATCGAAAAAAGTATTATGAATAATACTCATTACATAGCAGCCATTTTTTTCAGCCTGATTTATCCGGCTTTATTCGATTCAGCGTGGGCATTTATGCCCTCGCAGAAAGAATAAAATCTGAATAACCCCGGGTTCAGTGAACAATATTCATTTTCAACCTATAAATTTAGAACTTCTACATTACCCATCTTATTTTCATTCTATTTAGAGTCTGTCCGTAAAGTAGTATTTTTAAGCACCTTGCGGATGGTTGCTTTTCAAACCTCCGCAATGGTGGTCATTTACACATTTCAACCATTGCGGAGGTTTCCAACCATCCGCAAGGTTTCGGAGTTTACGGATGGGCTCTATTTAGAGTCTGTCCGTAAAGTAGCATATCAAGTAAAATATATTCTTCATCCTTTTTACAACTCATCCCCTAACCCCTTCTCTTCAAAGAGAAGGGGAATTTTTGTCTCCCTCTCTCCGCCAGTTGGCGGAAGGGTCGGGGTGAGGTCGAAAAATCATAGTTTACGGATGGGCTCTATTTAATTGATCCACTTTTATTTTATCTTTTTGTGAAAATGTGAAATTACAAATCATCTTTCCTCTATAAGTGCCAATGTAGGTATAGGTGTAATTCACGCTGATCTTTTGCTGATTTTGGGGGGATGCGTGATTCGGGTTAATTCACATCTCCCCATTTTTTTATAAAAATTTTAAGATATGTCAAAAAGCCTTTCGTCAGTCTGTGAATCTTCGATAAACGGATTAATATCGTTGAAGTTAAAAAATTCTAAATTTCATTTTGTTATTTCTAATGTCCCCCAAAAATACCGTTACCAAAGAATTGAAATTAAAAAAAATGTTAAGTTTGACAGAAATATGGGAGCATGGAATTAGTGTATGCTCTTAAATTTCGAAACATTGTCCCGAATGAATTCGGGAAGAACATCCGCAAAGTGCTTAGAAAACACGAATTTAATGATGAGCAAATGTAAAAAGAATAGATTTATATATTCGGAAAAACAGGAGTAAAGGAAATGAAAAAAGTATTAACTATTTTATTGTTATTATTGATTATTCTTGGGTGTAGTAATAAAGAGAATAAGAAAAAAATAGATATGGGTGATGTGATTAAAACAGACAAAACTACTTCAGATGAGAAAGATAAAATCCGTATTGCAGTTGCAGCAATGATTTCTCCAAAAGAAACATTCGTTTATTACGAAAAATTACTTGATTATATCGGAGAAAAAATCGGGCAAGAAGTAGAGTTTGTGCAACGTGATACTTACGGAGAAGTAAATCAATTGCTTGAAAATAAAAAAATAGATTTTGCATTTGTATGTTCGGGACCTTATGTTACCGGTAAAGAAAAATTCGGAATGCAATTGCTTGTAGTTCCTGTTGTTAATGGTGAAACTGTCTATTATTCTTATGTTATTGTAAGTAAAGATGCTGATTACAAAAACTTTGCAGATTTAAAACAAACTAATTTTGCATTTACCGACCCAAAATCAAATACCGGTTGTCTTGTTCCAACTTACGAATTATCAAAATTAGGACAATATCCCGAAACTTTTTTCAGAAGTATTATTTATACACATTCACACGATAATTCAATAGAAATGGTTGCCAGAAAAAAGGTAGATGCAGCCACGGTTGATCACTTAATTTGGGAATATATGAATGCAACAAATCCGAAATTCACTTCACAAACAAAAATTATCCGGAAATTCGGACCTTTTGGAATTCCCCCTGTTGTAGTTCATCCTGATATTGACAAAAAATTAAAAAACAAAGTTGAAAAAATTTTGCTAAATATGCACAAAACCGAAGAAGGTAAGAAAATTCTTAATAAAATAATGATTGAAAAATTTGCAATTGTTGATGACGAACATTATGAATCAGTTAGACAGATGAAAAAATGGTTAAACGAATTTCAGGAAAAGGAAAAATAAAAATGAGAATGAAACATATAAGATTAAAAATAGTATTAGTAATGTTTTTGGTTGGTCTTTTTATTTGGATAACTGTTTTATCGGTTGGAAATATAATCTATCGGCAAACACTCAACAGATTATTAAAACAAATAGGTGTAGATCAAACAACGGTGTTATCAAATAATTGTGCCAATTTAATTCTTACCAATGATATTGTGCAATTAGACAGAATAGTTAATAATATGAAAAAGCACAATAAACATATTACTTATTCTTTTATCGTAAATTCAGAAGATAAATTATTAGCTCATAGTTTTGGAGATGCTTTTCCCAAAGATTTAATAAATGTAAATAGGGTTACATCTCAACAAAGGTACAAAATTCAACTAATTGAAATGCAGAAGAATAATATTTATGATATTGCTGTTCCTGTTTTTATAAAAAAAAATCAAATAGGAACTGCACATATCGGCATAACCAAAAATATGATTTCAGAAGCTATAAAATCAAAATTATATATCATTATACCGATATTATTCATATCGCTCTTGATCATTTTGTTAGCAGGATTTTGGTTTGCAAGTCAAATATTAAAACCGGTTAACAAATTACAAAAGAGCGAGAATGCAATTAAAAAAAGTGAAGCAAAATTTCATTCATTATTTTCTGAAATGGGTGAAGGGGTATATCTCCATGAAATTGTTTATGACAATAAAGGCTCAGCAATTGATTATCGAATACTCGAAGCTAATGCTGCTTCTGAAAAAAATATCGGTATTAAACCTAAAGATGCAGTAGGGAAATTAGCAACCGAACTCTACGGGACAAAAGAAGCCCCATATATTGAAATATATACCAAAGTTGCCGAAACAGGTAAACCAGTACAATTCGAACAATATTTTTCTCCACTGAAAAAACATTTTCATATTTCTGTTTACTCTCCTGAAAAAAATAAATTCGCAACAGTTTTCTCTGATATTACCGAACGCAAGCAGGCAGAAGAA
>JAYEKN010000028.1 GCA_034661015.1 Candidatus Cloacimonadota bacterium | reverse complement strand
TGAAATCCTCCACAATTTGTTTTAATCTCTTATCCAATTTATCCCAGAGATTGCTATTAATCCTATTTGTGTCAATTTCATCAACGAATTTTCTGAGTTCTTCAAGATTATCTAATGATTTCTCGTACGAATTCATAGGGAGATTTTCTTTTCTTCTCCTACGAGATTTTTCCCTATCATCCAATAATTTTCTGAATTCCTTAAATTTTTCTTTCTTCCAGTCTTTATTAGCCGGTAAGCCAAGTTCTAATCTTACTTCCTTTTCTTGAAGTGAATCTTCAAGGAAGGACAATTCTGTACCGCGCTCATAAAAAATGTTTAAAAATCGATATTTTACATATTCCTGGTAAATTGTTCGATTTTTTGGAAACATCTTTGTGATCAATTGATTCAGGTGAAACAAACATTTTTGATGAATATAATTTTCTCCAAAAACCGTCTCAAATACTCCACCATACCTTCTGTCGAGATCTGTAACGATAAAAGGAGAGATATTCTCAGTAGGTAGATTAGATAAAAAGTTAATAATTGTCGGATTATCCTTTGAATCAGTTAATTCTTCGAAAATAGGTCTTTTTGATTTGCCATCCAGAACAGTCAACCGATATTTCTGCGTTCTTTCTCTTTTAGGATGTTGCTCATCGTAATGAATAATTGGAATTTCATCATTTAATTCTATAGGTGGCAAATCAATTTCTGAGAGCATATCATCGGCTAAATCCAGAAAATAGTCTTTCCCACGATGGAGGATGTATTTTGAAATTCTTGCCATTCCGTCATAGGATACATCCATATCAAGGCAATCCAAAGCAAATGAACCATAAAATTCTTTAACTTCAGAAACCAAATTTATCCAAGAAGATTTTGATTCTTCTTTGTTTAATTTACAGTTTGGGCACTTATATTTCCCAATTTTAAGATTGCCCAAATTTTGTTTTGAATATTCATTATAGCCATTATGTACCATCTGAGAAGTACATTTGTCACACATTGGCGGTTTTATTCTCCGGAGTACAGATTTTTCATCGAAAATATATTCATTTGAAAAATCTTTGAAAATAGCCATGATTCCACCTATATTATTGTCCGATAATAATTTTTTCTGAATTTGTACCATATTACTCTAATATAGTATTGGTTCTACAAATATGAATAGTTTTTATTTTTAACACCAATAAGGGCAAT
>JAYEKN010000027.1:5460-6600 GCA_034661015.1 Candidatus Cloacimonadota bacterium | reverse complement strand
AAAAATAGGAAAAAAAATCTACGCCGTTCACGGCGTTATAAAAATGAGCGTATCGTTTTACCTTTAAGGAGCAAACATGAAAAAAAATTTAATGATTTTTACTGTCCTATACTTTACTTTATTTTTGCTGACAAACCTCAACGCAACCGATGTTTCCGGAGATCAATCAGGTACCTGGTTACCTGAAAATAATCCCTACAACATCATCGGAGAAATTACAGTTCCGAGTGGTGATAGCCTTGAAATACAAGCCGGAGTAAATGTAATTGCTCAAGGAAATTATAGAATCACTGCATTGGGAAATATCCTCGCTTTCGGCACTTTTTCCGATTCCATTTTGTTTTGCGGAGCAGAAGGGATTTTTTGGGGTGGTATCCGTCTTGAAAACGAAAATGTGCAAAGTGAATTCTACCATTGCCATATTTCAAACACAAATGATGATAACGATTATGGTATTTCTGCGGTGAATTCTCCGATCTTCATTAATCATTGCACTTTAAACGATCACAAAAAAGCAGTTCACTTTTTTGGTTTACCATCCGCAAACCCAGCATATATGGAGATGAAAAATTCAAAGATCTCAAATTGTGAATTAAACGGGATTCTGATAACCGATAATTCTAATGTGCTGATAGATTCCTGCGAAATTACTCAATGCGGTCTTGGGACGCAATTTCGGGGAGCAATTCAACTTGCTTTGCAACTCAGTTCGCATTCCTGCAGCCCGACTATTACCCACAGTTGGATTCATCATAACGGAAAACAAGGAATCACTATGGGAAATCTTTTTAACTATGATGATATGTCTCCAACTGTCAACTATAATGATGTGTCATTTAATCTGACCGGAATGTATCTTTACAATGCAAAAGGGTTTTATAGAAATAATTTTATCCACGACAATTATATTGAAAACGATCCGAATACAGGTGCGGGTGTGATGCTCTACGGTTCGGGAGCAAATGCAGTTTTCACGGAAAATAACGTTACCGGAAATTATACGGGATTTTTTCTGCAAAATAACGCAACTGCCAATTTGGGCAACTTGAATAATGCCGACCCAAATGACGACGGATGGAATCTGATCCACGATAATATTTTCTATGACGGAACCGTTTACAGCGTGGTTAATATGAGTTC
>JAYEKN010000027.1:0-5360 GCA_034661015.1 Candidatus Cloacimonadota bacterium | reverse complement strand
CTCCTGATAGTATTTCGATAAGTGGAGATACTTTGACGATTATTCCCCCTTCAACCCCAACTTATGAGGAATTAATTGGCTACAATATTTACCTTGATGGAACTTTATTAGCGTTCATCAATCAACCCGTTTATATTCTTTCGCTTCAACCGGGAATATATACTATGGGAATTTCAGCCGTTTACGAAGATGGAGAATCTGCAATAACCACCACGACTTTTGTTATCCTTGATATTTTTAATCCACCTCAAAATGTGCAATATGAAATTATTGATGACCACGTTCATCTCACCTGGGATGATCCTGCACCAGGTAGCACATCCCCTTTTGAAAATTTTCGCATTTATGTAGATGGAAATATTTATGAAGAAACCTTAGAAAATCAATGTGATATTTTTGGCTTGATAAATGGATTAATTTATGAGATTGCGGTTACCGCGATTTACGAAGCTGGTGAATCAGAAATATATCCATTTGAAATAATTTACACCGGAAATGATGTTGATTTGGAAAATATTTCAATAGCGAATTCAAAAGCCTATCCTAATCCATTTTCTTATTCCACAACGATTTCTTATTATTCCAAGGCTCTTAGCATTGCTGCTGATGTACAAAGTGAAATAGAAATTTTTAACATAAAAGGACGATCCCTTCGTCAATTCAAAATTCATCATGAAGATATTGGAAAAAAATATAGAATTAATTCTGTTATTTGGGATGGAAAAGAAAGTAACGGCAGTCTCGTTTCAAGTGGAATTTATTTTTATCAGATCAAAATCGATAATAAAATAATGTTTATGAATAAGTTGCTTTTAATACGCTAATGATAAATTTAAAAAAATAAAGGAAACAATATGAAAACTAGAATTCTAATTCCTGCTTTATTATTAATTTTTCTGCTAACATCATTATCTGCCAATGCTGAAAATCCACAAATGAATGATGAAAGTTTTCTGATGGCTGCTCTGTGGCAGACCACATCTGCAGAATATCGTGCTTTATGTTATCAAGCATATAATATTGCCAGAGTAAATTTAGAAAAAGATATGCAGATAAAAACCGAAAAAAAACGTGCAATTCTGGTGGATATGGATGAAACGATAATTGACAATTCGCTTTATAATGCTGTGCGAGTGGTTCGCGAACAAGAATATCCCAAAGAGTTTTACAAATGGATAGATTCTTCAAAAGCAGACGCAGTTGCCGGTGCAATGGACTTTCTCAATTTTGCAGATAGAAATAATTACGAAATTTTTTATATAACTAACAGAAGAATGGAATCTTATGATATCTCTTTGAAACAACTCCAAACAATGAATTTTCCGCAAGCGGATTCGCTCCACCTTCTTCTAAAAGAAACGAGTTCTAATAAAGAAACCCGCCGGCAAATGATCGCCGGGAAATATCATATTGCTCTTTTACTTGGGGATAATTGTGACGATTTCTCCGAAGAATTTTATCGAAAATCCATTGAGGAAAGAAAAAATGCAGTAAATTTTTTAAAAGACGAGTTTGGAACCAAATTCATCATCCTGCCAAATCCAATTCACGGAGCTTGGAAAAAAGCGATCTACGAATATAAAAATGGTCTTAGCACAAAAGAAAAAACTAAAATGAAATTGGAAAAATTGAAGATTTATTAAGAAATTCTATTGACCGTTAAAAATATAAAAATACCCCAAAAAAATATAACTGAAAATTAGTCTAATTTGTGTCTATCCGTAAAGGGAAATCTTGAGTTAATTTCCGTTTTTTTGAACTTGACAAAAATTTTCCTAACTCACAAACATAACGTAAACAACTTAACAGATAACTTTTTATTCGGCACGGAATGGTCCGTGCCGACTCTTCAAACGGAATGGTCCGTGCCGACTCGAAAAGGCTACTTTACGGCTGGACACTAATTAAATTTACAAAAAAGCAGAACTACGCGAAGCAGTTGAATAAATTAGATTGGGATTGCTTGCTACCCCAGTAAAAAAAATATCATCTTTCCCTAAAATTTTCAAGATTCGGAACACTCTAAAATTGCTGTAATAATTTTTTTCTACAAATGAAATTAACAAGAAGTTTGACAAAAAAAACAAAAAATCGAATGTGGTGTAATAATCGAAAAAAATAAAAATGAAAAAAATAGTTAATTTTATTAATATTAATTCCCTTATGATACAGAACTAACGGAGGTAGAATGATTCATGCACCGTGAAATTGTTTTTATAAGCAGCGTTTAGAATTTTCACAGATATATAACAAAAATAATAATCTGCACCGAAATCAATAGGAGATAAACATGAAAAAATTATTTTTAATCCTTATTTTGTTAGGATTATTCTCATTCAGCTATGCCCAACAAGGAAAATATGTGCGTAAATCAGTTAGTTCTGTAGAAACCGTTTTAATAAAGCCGGGAGCATTAGAAGGTATAAACAATTTTGACTATGATTTTTTTGATAAATTGATTGATTTTTATATTGAGACCGATCGTTTCGATTATAATGTTTTACCGGAACCGATAATTCAAAATTTTAAAACTGAAATGGATTCCAAAAAAAAATGGACTACAGAAGAGGTTTCTAAAGTTTTGAAAAAAACTGTGGTTAAAAAAATTTTGGAAATTCTTAATTCAAACGATGTAAAGCAAGCACGCGGAATTGCTTTAAAAGATGAAGCAGCTTTTCAATCATTTGCGGCTACAAAAGCAAAATCTTTGGGATTGACTGCAAAAGAACTTGAAACTTTGATGAATTCTGCATACATTTATTTAACCTATATTACTTCAATGAAGCAGTCAGTAAGTGACGGAAAAATATCTGTATCTATTAAAGGGGGAATAATTTGGTATCACGTCAAAATTGCTCCGGATTTCTCTGTATCTGTAAATCAGGTTGTTGCTCAAAAATCCAGCGCCCGAAGTTTTATTTCACATGCCGTAACCGACAAAAACGGGGCTGTTTTATATTACAAATTCACGTTCGGGAAGGAAGTTTACAAAACGACAGAAGCTTTGTGTGCTCAATATAATGCCATGCTTGCTTGGGCAAAGAATCTTGGAGTTAAAACCAAAAAAATCGCAGCTTTCAAGTTAAGCGGACAAATTGTCGAAGCTAAAGGAAGAGTTTATTCTGTGCCTATTGGTTTCAAAGAAGGCGTTCATCTTGATAATGGTTACGATATTGTAGAATTTGTGGAAGATAAAAACGGAAATGAAAAGAAAAAAATTGTTGGCTATGGGCGCGTAATTCATACTGGAAATAATCTTAAAAATCCCAATGATTATACAAAAATAAGACAATACATCGGAAAAAAACAATCTCCGGGTGTTCTGCTTTTTGAACGTCCCAGATTGGGAATATCTATCAGCCTTAATCCATATTATATGCTTGAGATGGAAGTGCCAAAGAATGCTACAAAATCGGAATATTTCTCTGAGATTTCAATTCTCGGAGAAGACGCTACCACCTCAGTGGGAGCAGATTTAATTTTCTCCTACAATTTAGCGCCGATCATTGGTGTAACCCAAACTTTTTTTGATCTTGATGTTGCCTATGGTGTTCCATTAGTGAAATATAATACCGATGTTAGCGGATACAGTTCTACCCTCTCTTTGTACGGTGGTTTTTCAAAAAAAATGTGGTTTACACGCTCTAACTTGAATTTGAATTTTGCCGGTGGTATTGACATGCTTCACATTGCAGGGGAAATGTACTCCGATGATTACACATATTCTGTTGGAGCTTGGGGTGCAAAAGCAAATGCGAACTTAGAATATTTGCTCACACCTGATTGGAGATTTGGAGTTGGAGCAGGATATAAATACGGATTAGAACCAACAAGCGTAAAATTCAATGATAATGAAGAAAAAATCAGTGGTGTTTATGAAGACATAAATCTTGGTGGAATCAGCCTTAATCTAACTCTTAGCTATGATCTTAGTTCACTCCCCATCAATCTTTTTGGGTGGCTTGACCCATTAAAAAAATATTAGTAAAAAATTAATCGTGCAAGGCAGAAGCTTCTGCCTTGCACTTATCCCCGGAGGATATTATTATGAAGTTTCTAAAATTATCTACAATTTTACTCCTTTTCATTCCCTTTTCGGTTTTTGCTCAATTACCGGTTTCAAGACAGGCTCATTTGGTTGAATCGGTTTCATCCTCAGAAGTGTTGATTGAAGCAACTGGTATTTATAATTCACCTTTTAAAGGTGGTGCATTTAAAAAAAGTCCCAAAAAGGATGTTGATGAAAATGGTGTAAGATTTGCAACTGAAGATGCAAAAAAAGCTGCTGTTTATTTTATTTTATTCGGTGGAACTGATCCCCTTTTGAATTCGGATGAAGCCAAAACCAAATTTAATGAAATTTCTTCTGAATTTTTCAAAATGTCAAATATTTCTCAATATATTACTTATGAAGATAATCAATTGCTAAAAAGAATTAAGATTGATGACGGAAAAGGAATAAAAATTACAAAAAGATTCAAAATTAACAAAGGGATGATAAAAAAATATCTTGAATCAAAAAACATCATCAAATCCCGCAAAGATTTATCGTCAACAATTGGCAATCCCTTTATAATGGTAATTCCGGCTACAACCAAGAGCCAAAACCCGATCGAACTTTTGAGGGATGACAAAGAAGTAAAACAGGCAGCAGCTGTAATCGAAAGTTATCTCACGGCAAGACAATACGATGTGGTTGTACCGGAACAACAGGCAAATCTGGACGAGCTCAACAAAGCACAGGCAATGGTTGGAAACCGCGATGAAGATTATGCCTATCAACTTGCTCTTTCTGTGGGAAGCGATGTTTACATAACATTTAGTGGATCTTTGGAAAATGCTGCTTACGGAACAAAAAAATATACCATAAGTATCAAGGCTTATGAAACAACTACAGCACGTTTGCTGGGAACAGAAACCGGCTATAGCGAATCACGAAGCGGTGAGATAATGCTATCAATCGAAGAAGCAGTGAATGATGCCATCGATAAAGTGTTGGCTCGAATTCATAATTATTGGGAGAATGATCTGAAAGATGGAGTGCAATACAAAATCATTGTCAATCTCGCTCCTGATTTTGATGAAGAAGAATTGGAAGAAGTGCAATGGGCTTTTATGGATGCTGTGGATGAAGTTGCCAACAAATCAAAAGAGAATGTAGTTACGGATCAAACCATAGATTATTTGGTTTGGTGTAATCCCCAAAAATACGATAGGAGCTCACAGGTTTATAGATTTATTCAAAAAGCCTTCCGCAAACAAGATGTTTCGGCTTCTTTAAAGAGAATTAGTATAAATAGAAAAATGATTCTCCTTAAAATTGATTCCGAATAATTACTAATTTGAGTCTGTCCGTAAAG
>JAYEKN010000026.1 GCA_034661015.1 Candidatus Cloacimonadota bacterium | reverse complement strand
ATTTAAAAAGCCTGACCACTAAAGATTTTTTTGCAAACGTCCAAAACAAGTTGCATTTTGCTGTGCACGGGCATACCGCTGCCGAACTTATCATGGACAGAGCCAGCCATAAAAAAAATTACATGGGGTTAACCACATGGAAAAAAGCTCCAAACGGAAAAATCATTAAATCAGATGTGGTGATCGCTAAAAATTATTTGAGTGAAAAAGAAATAAAATCATTAAACCGCATCGTTACAATGTACTTGGATTATGCTGAGGATCAGGCAGAGAACGGCATACCCATGACAATGGAAGACTGGGCAACAAAACTAAATGCATTTTTACAGTTTAATAATAAAGAATTGCTTGAAAATTTTGGAAAAGTAACTGCTGTAATTGCAAAAACCTTTGCTACGAGTGAATTTGAAAAATATCGTCCTATTCAGGACAAGCTCTTTGAAAGTGATTTTGATAGAGAGATAAAAAAATTGATAGAAGGAAAAAAATGAACCAGGTTGCCAAAAAATCTCCTGAACTATTAAAGCCGATTCTGGAGAGTTCAAAATGAGCGAAAAGCAGATGACAAAATTTAATGATATTCAAAGTAGAATTTTTGAAGTCCGTGGATTACAGGTAATACTCGACAGAGATCTGGCGGAGTTATATCAGACAGAGACAAGAACACTAAAACAAGCGGTAAAAAGAAATATTGAAAGATTTCCAAAAGATTTTATGTTTGAGCTTGATTCAGAAGAGATTGAAACCTTGGTATCACAATCTGTGATACCATCAAAAAGTTATTTTGGCGGTGCTAAACCCTATGCTTTTACAGAGCAAGGTGTTTCCATGCTTTCTGCAGTAATAAAAACTCCTGTTGCTGTTGAAATAAGTTTAAAAATAATCAGAACTTTTGTTGAAATGCGAAAGTTTCTAACAAATAACGCTAACATTTTCCGGAGACTTAATAAAGTTGAGCAGAAGCAATTAATTACAGATACAAAACTTGATAAAGTCTTAAATGCTATTGAATTAAAAGAAATTACACCAAAGCAAGGTATTTTCTATAATGGACAGATATTTGATGCATACAAATTAATATCAGATATTATCAGGTCTGCAAAACAATCAATCATTGTAATTGATAACTATATCGACGACACAACCCTTCAACTTTTAACTAAAAGAGAGTCAAAAGTAAAGGTTGTTTT
>JAYEKN010000025.1:3926-6630 GCA_034661015.1 Candidatus Cloacimonadota bacterium | reverse complement strand
TTATTGCGACATTAATAATCTGCTTCTGCCTTTCGCTAAATTCCATATTTACTCCAAAAAGTTAATGAATACTAACATAATAAATTAGAAGTTGAAAATGTCAAATTGTTTTTCTGAAATTAGAAAATCGTTGAAATTATTTGGTATTTATTCAGTATTCTATTGGATTAAAAAAAATATTTATTCTTGAACCAAAAACAATCTACAAAGATTCTCCCAGTTTTACCGCTTTTCGTAAAATTCTCTTTTTGTTCAAAATAGCTCCCTTTCCGCTCAAATTACCTTCGTGAATTACAGCTATTTTCTCAAATTTAAGGAAATATTCTCCCAACCAATTTTCAAGATAATCTGAAACACACCTGAAGGTTTCGAAAGGTTCTCCTGAGGTTAAAATCAATCAAAATTCGGTCAATCAACTGACAGAATTTGTATTAATTCTGTCAATTTACACAGAAGCATAAATACTCGTATAACCTTTAAAACCACGGATTAGACGAATTTCACTAAATATTTTGTAAAATTTTTTTAATTCTGTTTCAATTAATCCTCATCTTTTCATTCGTGGCAATCTGTGAAATTTGTGGTTTCAATCTTCTTATTAATTTTCAAAAATCTGTTGCAGTAGAGAATGTTACGAAACTTTGTGGTCATTGAGTCGTCTCGAACCATATAGTAAAAACAAAATGGCATACGTGAATTCATAAATATTTATTAATTTCCCCTTTCAACTTTATTGTAGCTTCTCGAGCTGCTTCTGCAAAATCTTTTCCACTGTCGGCAAAAATAATGGAGCGAGAAGAATTTATCACTATTCCCGGAAAGTTTTTTGCCACTGCGTTTTTCATCACATTTCCAATATCCCCGCCTTGTGCTCCAATACCTGGAATTAGGAAGACGGATTGAGGTAATAAATTTCTTATCTCTTGTATTTCATTTTCATTCGTTGCACCAATCACACCGCCGATGTTATCCATTCCCCATTGGTTTATTTTTTCGCAAATTTTTTTGAAGAGTTCATCTTCATCATTTAGAAAATCAGTGTTGGATTTATTGGAAGTTAAAATGAGCAAAAATATATATTTATCCCGAAATTTTTGTAAAGCATTAACGACGTCAAATCCCATGAGAGGATTCGCTGTAATTGCATCCACTTCATAAGTTTCAAAATATGATTTGCCATACATTTCCATAGTGTTCCCGATATCACCGACTTTTACATCAAGAATTATGGGGATTTCAGCGGGAATATGGGAAATGGTTTTGCGAAGAGCCGTGAGTCCCATTTCACCCTGCGAAACATAAAAGGCAAAGTTTGGCTTGTAGGCAGCAACCTGATCTTTTGTAGCATCAATTATTCTTTTGTTAAATTCCCAAATCGGATTTTCATATTTATCCTTGATGAATTGGGGTATTCGCGAAAAATCGCTATCTAATCCGACACAAACTAATGAACTGTTTTTTTTTGATATGGCATTTAATTTTTCAATAAATTTCATAAGTACCTTTCATATTTTATCCACGAATGATCAAATGTTTTTTATTCGTTAATTAGTGGATTTTCTTTTTTCGGCAGGAATGCAAAAATGCTTCATTCGTGAATTCGTGGCTAAAGTAAAATCCCAGCCCGTTCAAAAAATGGATTTATATATTTCTGTTCTACTTCCATTCCCAAACTGATATTCGGTTTGTTTGTTCCGTGGTAATCCGATCCTGCTGTTATAACGAGATTGAATTCTTTGGCAAATCCGAGATACAATTCTATTTGCTTTTTAGTATGTAAAGAATAAAATGCTTCAATTCCCTGCAAGCCATAATCAGCCAATTTTTTTATCAATTCTCTCAATTCTTCGTCGTTGAGTTTGGTTTGATAAGGGTGAGCGATGACTGGAACACCGCCGGCATTTAAAATTAATTCAATTGCCTTTTTAGGAAACAATCTTTTTTTGTTTAGATAAAGCGGTGCTCCCTGCTTCAAATATTTATCAAAGGCTTGCTGATAGGAATCTACATAACCTTTTTTGTATAAAATATTTGCAAAATGTGGACGTCCGATAATTTCACCTTTTGCCTCTTCCTTTAATTCCGCCCATGAAATAAAAATTCCCATTTTTTCCATATTTTCCATCATTTTTATGTTTCGATTTTTTCGAAAATTCTGCAATGAATTCAATGTTTCACGTAATGCTTTGTCGCTTGAATCGAAATTGTAACCCAAAATATGCAGCGTTTTGGGAAATTCTGCACTTATTTCAACGCCAGTGATAAATTTCATTTTGTTTGGTATTGATTTTATTTCATCTAATGCGCCGATTGTGTCATGATCGGTTATTGAGAGAATTTGTAAATCTTTCTTTCTGGCTTTTTTTATCACATCTGTTGGTGAATCGGAGCCATCTGAAACAGTGGTGTGAGTATGTAAATCTAATTTCATAATATCCCATCTTTTTATTATTCAGCCACAAAATCACACAAAAATCCACAAAATATCTTTAGATATTTAATCCTATACAATATATTTTTTTGTGCTTTTTTGTGTGATTTTGTGGCTAATCTCCGTTTACATAAAGCAGGTTATTTATTCTATTGCCGAAAATCTCTTGAATATAAAATATCTTCAAAGATTTTTGGAATTCTTTTTTCAGCATTTACATCCTTAGAGTACATCCTAATGGGATTTATATCAATCCCACCGCGGCGAGTGTAT
>JAYEKN010000025.1:0-3826 GCA_034661015.1 Candidatus Cloacimonadota bacterium | reverse complement strand
ATTCTATTGCCGAAAATCTCTTGAATATAAAATATCTTCAAAGATTTTTGGAATTCTTTTTTCAGCATTTACATCCTTAGAGTACATCCTAATGGGATTTATATCAATCCCACCGCGGCGAGTGTATTTGCAGAGAACGATTAATTCTTTAGGGTCGAGGGCATTTTTGAGATCGAAAAGAATTCTTTCACAACATTCCTCATGAAATTCATTATGGTTTCGGAATGAAACTATATATTTTAGCAGAGATTCCGGAATGATTTCCTTTTCATCCGTTTTGTAAAAAATATAAATCGTTCCCCAATCCGGCTGATTAGTTATGGGGCAGTTTGATTTCAATAAATTTGAATATAGGTAAAATAACTTTTGGGATTTTGATTCTATGGTTTCCAGCAAGGTTGAGTCTTTAGTGTAGGTAAAATTATTTGCAGATTCTCTATTATCAATTAAATTAAAACTGTTTTGTTGAGTAAATGGTTGTGAAAATGATTTTAAAGGATTAATTTGAATATTGATAAAAGGCGTATTGAGAATTGCTTGCAAATCTCTTTCAATAATTTTTCCCACTTCTTTTCGGCTTTGAAATTTCGTCATATTGAAAGAATTAAAGTAAAGTTTAAGCGATTTGCTTTCAACAATAAATTCCGAATCAACGGTATATTTTAGTTGTAAAATTCCCACAAATGGTAATCCGCTTTCATGCAAAAAGGATAACTCATAGCAATTCCAGAGATCGAAACCGGCAAATGGAATTTGCGAGGAATTCCAGCCGATTCGTTCTCGTGCGGTTTTTCGGGGAACGGTTTCCAGCAGTTTCGGATTATATTTATTTGGGTAGATTGTCATAATTGATAAAAAATCCCCTAATCAGTATAGACTTTTTGGTGTGTTTATCATCATCCTGTATAACAAATTTTCAAATCCTTTCCGATTAGGTACATTTTTTTACTATTTTTAACAAATTAATTTATGTCATTAGTGCAGATATTTTCCCAAGAGAACTGCGGAAATAAACTGACTTAAAGATATATAATTTTTGTGCTAATTCCATAGCTGTTTTGCCTAAAAAATCCGATAATTTAATAATGATTAAACTAATTATTTGTTTTACTAAATGGATCAATAATTTTCATTTCTGAAGAAAGCTTGCTGATCATTTTTTTATCTGATGTTATCAGAATTGATTTTTGCTGTAAAGCTGCTGCTCCAATTATTGCATCAGGTATTTTTAAACCTAACTTTTCACGAAATTTCAAAGTAATCTCAGTTATTTCTTTATCAGAATAAATTATTTTAAAATCCTGTAAAAAAACTTGTACTTCAACTTTAATTTCTTCTTTTTTAATTCCGGCAAGTAATTCAATATAAGAAATAAAAGAAATAAACATTTCATCTTCTAGCATAAAATCAGGAAATTTCCCTTTCCCTGATAGTAAATAAATCAGCCCATTTGTATCTAAAAGATATTTCATTATGAGTTCCACTCATTGCGTAATTTATGCTGAAACTCCAACCCATCGGGAAGCCCTTCAATTTTCTTAAAAACTCTTTTACCTTTCTTTTTACGTTTTTCAGCTAAAGGGAAAATGATAATTTCAACATTTTTTCCCATAAATTTTTTCAATTCAGTAATTGTTTCAGAATTGATTTTTTTAATAATTCGTATCGCTTCCATAAATTCTCCTACTATTTAAATTTAAATTTGAATTTTGATTATTTTCTTCTTCGACTATTTTTTCACATTGCTTTTGGAGATACCTTTCGCAAAGATTTTTATCTTATTAATTGAGTTATTATTTTTTTCCTAAAATCTCTTGCTTCAATCTTTCTACAAACTCACTTAAGGAAGTTGAGCCTTGGTCTCCCTTTTTGTGTTTTCGGATTGAAACATTTTCATTTTCAATCTCTTTATCACCGATGATGAGCATATATGGAATTTTTCCTTTTTCTGCAGTCCGGATTTTGTAGCCGATTTTTTCATTCTGGAAATCTACTTCAGCGCGAATTTCTGCTTCACGTAATTGGGCAAGAATTTTATTTGCATATTCAAAATGATGTTCACCGATCGGGATAATCTCTACCTGAACAGGTGCGAGCCACACCGGGAAATTTCCCTCGTAATGCTCAATAAGAATGCCAAAAAATCTTTCGAGAGAACCAAGCAGCGCTCTGTGGATCATAAAAGGACGATGTTCGGAATTGTCTTCACCAATATATTTCATATCAAATCTGTCAGGAAGATTGAAATCAAATTGGATGGTGGTGCATTGCCAAGAACGGTCAATAGCATCTTTTATTTTTATATCAATTTTTGGTCCGTAGAAAACACCTTCGCCAGAATCAACTTTGTAGGGAAGTTCAGATTTATCGAGAGCTTTTTTCAGAGAAGCGGTTGCCATTTCCCAATCAGCATCATCGCCAACGTGTTTGTCGGGTTTGGTTGAAAGAAAAATCTCGTATTTATCAAATCCAAAAGAGCGAAGGAAGAATAGTGAAAAATCGAGTAATTTAAGCACTTCTTTTTCGAGCTGCTTAGGAGTACAAATTATGTGAGCATCGTCCTGAGTAAATCCGCGCACTCGCATTAGACCGTGCAAAGCACCGGAAAGTTCATAGCGATAAACAGTTCCGAGTTCCGAATATTTGATAGGCAATTCACGATAGCTGTGTAATTTTGAATTGTAGATCATTATATGGAAGGGGCAATTCATCGGTTTGATGTAATAATCGGCCTTATCAATTTCCATGGGAGCATACATACTTTCGGAGTAAAATCCGAGGTGCCCGCTAGTTTCCCAGAGATTTGCTTTGCCGATATGGGGAGTATAAACTATGTCATATCCGGCTTTATAATGTTCTTTCTTCCAGAAATCTTCGATAACGTTTCGTATAATTCCACCTTTTGGATGCCAGTGCACAAGTCCCGGACCGACTTCGGGATAGAATCCGAAAAGGTCGAGTTCTTTGCCAAGTTTACGATGGTCGCGTCTTTCTGCGGATTTTAATTTTTCAATATACTGATTTAACATTTTCTTTTTTGGGAACGAAATGCCATAAATTCGTTGAAGCATTTTATTTTTTTCATCTCCACGCCAGTAAGCACCAGAAAATTTTAGCAGTTTGAAGGATTTAATCTGATTGGTTGATTGAATATGCGGACCACGACATAAGTCCACAAAATCACCATCCACGTAGATAGATAGAATCTCCTCTTCAGGAAGATCTTTTATTAGTTCGATTTTATACAGTTCATTTTTAGTGTTGAAAAGTTCTATTGCCTCTTTGCGAGAGAGTTCCCGACGTTGAAAGAAGAAATTTTCATCAATTATTTTTTGCATTTCTGCTTCAATTTTTTCCAAATCAGCGTCTCTGAAAGGAGTTTCCACATCAAAATCATAATAAAATCCATTTTCGATGGCAGGACCAATGGTAATCTTTGCATTGGGAAACAACCTTTTTACAGCCTGTGCCATAATGTGGGCAGTGCTGTGCCAATAGACCTGCTTGCCTTCATCGTCGTTAAATTTATAAAAATAAACCTCTCCGTCTTCTTGAATTTCATTATTCAAATCTATAAATTTATTATTAAATTTTGCGGTGATAATTTCTTTTGCAAAACCTTTGCTTATTTTTTCTGCGATCTGTAATGGGCTTATGCCTTTTTCATATTTTTTTACCGAATCGTCCGGGAATTTAATTTTTATTTCCATAGTTTATCCTTAATATTCTAAATATTTTATGGCAATTTGTTTATTGAGCGGTGTTTATTGTGTCAAGTAATAGAAAAACAAAGAGCATAAAGAAAAAAGTAAAAAGGGAAAAATGA
>JAYEKN010000024.1:4146-26602 GCA_034661015.1 Candidatus Cloacimonadota bacterium | reverse complement strand
AATCATCCAATGCTATACGACTTTGGATTAAATAAATTTTATCATGAAAAAATACAAAATAATTAGAGAAAAATGTGATGCTTGTGCCTGCTGCGAAGCGGTTTGCCCGGCAGATGCAATTCGCATAACAGAAGAATCCGCTTATATCATTCGGGAAGAATGTATCGGATGTGGGAAATGCCTTATCGCTTGTCCTGTCTCGGCTGTAGTTGAGGAAAGGAGCATGGATGAAAATTAAAGATTCTTACGATATCGTAGTAGTCGGAAGCGGACCTGCAGGCGGGATGACTGCTCGGGCAGCTGCCCAAAAAGGTGCTTCGGTTCTTATTCTTGAACGTGATCGGGAAATTGGAATTCCGGTTCGTTGTGCAGAAGGCATTTCTCAAAGAGGACTCACCCGCTATTTTGAGCCAGATCCGCAATGGATTTCTTGCCAAATAAAAGGTGCTTTACTGTATGCACCCAATGGTGCTTTTTGCCCCATGATCGCAGACGCTATCGGAGATGGCTATGTGCTGGAGCGTCGGCTTTTTGATGCTCACATTTGCAAAGAAGCTGCCATTTTCGGTGCGGATATTCTCACAAAAGCAGATGCCTACGATTTGTTGAAAATAGATGGGAAAATTTCCGGTGTGAAATTTCGCCACTTCGGCGTAGACAAAGAGGTTCGCTGCAATATTGTTATTGGTGCGGATGGTCCCGAATCCCGCATGGGAAGACTTGCAGGGATAGGTACCGCTTTGGAATTGAATGATCTGGAATCCGCGGCTCAATATCTGCTCACAAATATTGATTATGACTCGGATTATTGTCATTTCTATTTCGGAAACGAGTTCGCTCCAGGCGGATATGTTTGGGTTTTTCCCAAAGACGAAAATACTGCAAACGTCGGAATCGGAATTCAGCCGGATAAAGCAAATACAAAAAATGCAAAAGAATATTTGGATGAATGGATTAGCAAGAATTTTTCCTCCGGTAAAGAATTGGCATTTATCAGTGGAAGTGTGCCTACAGCTCAAACTTTATCTCAAATTACCGCTGATAATTTTATGCTTGTTGGTGATGCTGCCAGACAGGTAAATCCCGTTACCGGCGGCGGATTGAGCAATATTCTTTTTGCTGGAAATGTTGCTGGAGAAGTGGCTGCCGAAGCCGTTATGAAAAAAGACTTCTCCCATAAATTCCTAAAAAAATATCAAAAATTATGGAATAAAGAAAAAGGGAAATCGCAAAAAGTTTTCTACAAATTAAAAAAAGTGTTTTTCGATTTTTCTGATGAGGAGTTGAACAAGATAGTTAACATTATCAGCGATATTCCGGAAGAGGAATTAACTTTGTTTCAATTATTCAAAGTGGCGGTTAGGCATCATCCGAAGCTGATAAAAGATCTGGTGAGGATTTATTTATAAAAGAATCATTTCAATTATCATCGTCTTTTTTACCATTGCGAAGGTCGGTGAAGAATGACCATTCGCAAGGTATGATTTCGTTCCCAAGCCAAAAGCACAATCTCGTTCCCAAGCGCTCAAATCAATCTCGTTCCCAAGCCCCAGCTTGGGAACGCATTTTTACGCGAAGCCCCAGCTTCGCAATCCGTCAGTCAGTAAATTGATTCAAGATTTAGAAGCGCTGTCCACTACTGAACCCCCTGTAATCTAAATTCGGCACGGAAGTTCGCTACAGACTCAGTATAATCTAACTACAACTAATTTCATTTTGGCAATTGTTGACACAAAGTAACCATAAAATAGGTTTGAGTAAAATAACAACTATAGAGGTAATAATGAAAAAACTTTTATTGTTAGGCGATGAAGCTATCGGACAAGGTGCTTTAGACGCTGGTTTGTCCGGTGCATTTGGTTATCCCGGAACGCCATCAACTGAAATCGTCGAATATATTCAAGGAAACAAAAAAGCTATTGAGAAGAAAATTCATCTCGATTGGTCTGCAAATGAGAAGACTTCGATGGAAGAAGCCCTCGGAATGTCTTATGCGGGAAAAAGATGTATTGTAACAATGAAGCACGTGGGTTTGAACGTAGCCGCAGATGCATATATGAATTCTGCAATTACAGGTGCAAATGGTGGAATAATTGTTGCTGTGGCAGATGATCCATCTATGCATTCTTCTCAAAATGAGCAGGATTCTCGTGCCTACGGAAAATTTGCATTGCTCCCGATGTTGGAACCGTGCAATCAGCAAGAAGCTTACGATATGCCACGAAAGGCTTTTGAATTATCAGAAAAATATCACATACCGATAATGCTCAGAATCACTACCCGCCTTGCTCATTCTCGTGCCGGAGTAGAAAAAAAAGAGGAATTACCGGAAAATAAATTACACATGCCGGAAGACCCTAACCAATTTATGTTGCTCCCTGCTTTTGCACGTACGAAGTATAATAAATTGCTCGAAGTCCAGAATGAATTTGAGAAAGAATCTGAAAATTCTGAATATAATCAATATTTTGATGGAGATGATAAAAGTTTGGGAATCATTGCCTGCGGATTAGGTTACAACTATCTCTTAGAAAATTTTGTTGATGAAAAATGTCCTTATCCTATTTTGAAAATCGGACAGTATCCCATTCCACGAAAGCAAATTAAAAAAATCACTTCCGAATGTGATGAAATTCTCATCCTCGAAGAGGGAATGCCTATTGTGGAAGAAAGTCTTCGTGGTCATCTTGATAATACTCTAAAAATCAAGGGACGTCTTGACCATACTGTTCCACGTGCTGGTGAATTAGATCCAAATGTTGTGCGGAAAGCTTTGGGACTTGAGATTGAAGCTAAATTGGAAATCCCGGAGATCGTTGTTGGTCGCCCCCCGGAACTTTGCATTGGTTGCCCCCATCGAGATACTTACATAGATCTGAATGCCGTTATGGATGAGTATGGACGAGGTCATGTATTTTCTGACATTGGCTGCTATACTCTCGGATTTCTGCCTCCTTTCAAAGCGATTAGCACTTGCGTTTGTATGGGTGCTTCCATCACAATGGCTGTGGGAGCAGCTGCAGCTGGATTTTTCCCATCTATAGCGGCGATAGGTGATTCAACCTTCGGACATTCCGGAATGACCGGTTTGTTAGATGCGGTTAATAAAAAATCGAATGTTGTCATAATAATTTTAGATAACGATATTACGGCAATGACCGGTATGCAGGATTCTGCCGTTGAAGGAAAAATTGAAAAAATTTGCAAAGGCATCGGCGTGGAACCAGAACACATTCGCGTATTTGTTCCTCTAAAGAAAAATCATGCTGAAAATGTGAAAATCATCCAGGAAGAAATTGACTATAATGGTGTTTCTGTGATTATTCCTCGCAGAGAATGTATTCATGCCCGAAAAGCGAAACAAAAACGTGAACAGTTTAAATTTGATTCCGGAGGAAATAAATGAAAAAAGATATTATACTCGCAGGCGTTGGCGGACAAGGTATTCTTACCATTGCAACTATTATCGGTTATGCGGTTGTAAACGAAAAATTAAATTTAAAACAAGCGGAAGTTCACGGAATGTCCCAACGTGGTGGAGATGTGCAATCACATCTTAGAATTTCCGATAAAGAAATTCATTCTGACTTGATTCCAGAGTCCTGTGCGGATTTAATCCTTTCGCTTGAGCCGATGGAATCACTCCGATATTTACCGTATTTGAAAAAAAACGGTTGGTTGATTACGAACGATAAACCCTTTGTAAATATTCCAAATTATCCCGATCAAAGCAAATTGATTGATGAGATAAAATCTCTGCCGAATCATATTATTCTGGATGCAGATCAAATAGCTAAGAATTTGGGCTCGGTTCGATCTGCAAATATGGTAATGCTTGGGGCAGCAGCAAAATTCCTTGATCTTCCTTTTGAAAAATTAGAAGAGGGAATAAAGTATATTTTCGGTAGCAAAGGTGATAAAATTGTTGAAACAAATCTCAAAGCTTTAGCAGCTGGAGATTCACAGACGAAATAGTTCGCCTGATCATTGAATTCTGCCGGAAACCCGATCAATAATGTCCGCAAAAAAAGATTTTTTCAAAAAGTTCAAGCGATTTCTCTTTGCCGAAAAGTTGATTGAAAGATATGATAAAATAATAATCGGAATTTCCGGTGGAATTGATTCTGTTCTAACGTTATATCTGCTAAAAATAATTACTGCGGAACATAATCTCACTACTCTTGCCGTTCATATAAACTACAATCTGCGCGGGAATGAATCGCAAGAGAATGAAAAATTTGTCCGTCAGCTTTGCCGAAAATGGGGTATCCCTTTGGTCGTCCGAAATGTTCATATTCCCGACAGGTCTGATCTTGAAAATCGTGCACGCCAGATTAGGTTTGATGTTTTTTATGAATTGCTTCGTAAATTTGATTTTAATAAAATTGCCTTGGGGCATAACAAAAACGATCAGGCAGAAACCTTTCTGCTCCATCTTGTGCGCGGTTGTGGAATCACCGGAATGAAGGGAATGTTACCGATAGAAAATCAAATTATTCGTCCTCTACTTGACTTTACAAGGGATGAAATTGAAAAATTTGCGATTGATAAGGGAATTGAATTCTCTCAGGATTCATCAAATTTCAGCATGGAGTTTGATAGAAATAAAATTCGGCATCGCATTTTACCATTATTTCAGGAATTGTTTAACTCTGGTGTAACTTCAAGAATTGCCGAAAGTATGAAAATTTATCAGCAAACCGAAGAGTATTTGCAGAATCATACAGAAGAGATTTTTCATAAAATCGTAGAAAAAAAGGATAAAAATTCTTTTACTGTTGCCATCCGGTCAGTAAAAAATATTGGCGTTTTACAATTTTATATTTTCCGTAAAATTTTTGGAGCCCTTTCCGGCTCTGAAAAAAATTTCTACCATGTTCATTACAGTGCAATCATTGACCTGCTACAATCTTCCGAAAGTAAATATATTCAATTACCTCAAGAAATTTTTGTAATTAAAAACAGTTCAGCCCTCACTTTTTCAAAAGAACCTCCTGAAACGTGGAAAAATAGACGCGAGCATATTATCAATTATTTTGCGCAGCGTTTTGTTTATGGAAAATATTATCTCGCAATGTCGAAAATCAAAACATTCCGTTATCACAAATTCGATTTTTCAAAGGAAAATACAGGCTTCGTTGATTTTCATAAAATCAAATTCCCTCTAATAGTTCGAACTCGCAGAAAGGGTGATAGGTTTTTTCCTCTTGGAATGGAACATCCTAAGAAAATCAAGAATTACTTTATTGATTTGAAAATTCCGAGATACGAGCGGGATAAAAAAATAATTATCGCTGATCAGAATAAAATAATTTGGGTTTGCGGTTACCAAATTGATGACCGCGTAAAAGTTACTCCTGCAACAAAACAAATTTTGGTTATGAAATTGATATCGGAGCAATATCATTCCCGAAAAGCCGGTCGAACAAGTGAACCTGTCAAATAATGGTTGACATATTTTTTGATTAATTATATACTTTAATAAATTCGGTTACAGATAAAAATTTTTTAATTAAGGAAATTATGCATAGTGATATAAAAGAGATTCTATTCTCAAAAAAAGATTTGGAGAATAAGATATCAGAATTAGGAAAAAAAATCACCTCTGATTATAAAGATAAATCCCCGGTTCTGATCAGCATTCTCAAGGGCGGAATTGTCTTTGTGGCTGATCTTATGAGAAAGATTGATCTGAAACTTGAGATTGATTTTCTCGGAGTTGCCAGTTATGGTTCCTCCACAAAAAGTTCGGGTGTGGTAGAAATTACAAAAGATTGTAAAGTTGATTTACACGGGAAAGATGTTTTGATAATTGAGGATATTATTGATACCGGACTTTCCCTCCAATATATTATAGATACTCTAAAAAGGAAGAATCCAAATTCTATAAAAGTTTGTGTTTTGCTGGATAAAATTGATGCTCACAAGATAGACGTTCCGGTAAAATATGCAGGTTTTACGATCCCCGATGAATTTGTGGTTGGTTACGGATTAGATTATTCGGAAAAGTATCGCAATTTACCCTATATCGGAATTTTGAAGAAGGAGATATATCAAAAATGAATGAAAAAAATGATAAGAAGAAAGAACCTGAAAAAAATAAACTACCGTTTAAGCCGCCTCAAAATAAAACCTTTATTGTTTGGCTGATCGTAATTCTGGCTACAATTGTTTTTTTCCAAATGTTTTCGGTAGGTGGAAATATTAAGGAAGTTCCTTATTCCCAGTTCAGACAAGATCTCGGATCTAATCCGGTTCAAGAAGTGATTTTCAACGGGAAAAATATTGAATATTCAATAGGTAATAGGAAATATATTACTAACATACCTTATGATGACCCTCAGCTTGTAAGTGACATTGTAAAAGAATATCCGGGTCTTAAGATAATTTCAAAAAAGCCGTCATTTTTTGCAACTATTCTTCAATATTGGTTGCCTTTCATCGTTTTTATTATTTTCTGGATATTCATCATGCGTTCAATGCGTGGTGGTGCCGGCTCGGCTTTTTCTTTTGGAAAAAGTAAGGCAAAAAAGTTTGAGAGCAATCAATCCGGTGTTACATTTAAAGACGTTGCCGGAGTGGATGAAGCAAAAGAGGAATTGGAAGAAATTATTGAATTTTTGAAAGAGCCAAAGAAATTTCAAAAACTCGGAGGAAGGATTCCAAAAGGTGTCATCTTGCTTGGACCTCCGGGAACAGGAAAAACCCTTCTCGCAAAAGCAGTAGCAGGTGAAGCAAAAGTTCCTTTTTATAGCATTAGCGGATCAGATTTCGTTGAGATGTTCGTAGGTGTGGGTGCTTCACGCGTTCGCGACCTCTTTTTGCAAGGCAAGAAAAATGCTCCTTGCATTATATTTATTGATGAACTTGATGCGGTTGGTAGGCATCGTGGTGCAGGGTTTGGTGGCGGACATGATGAACGCGAACAAACTCTAAATCAGCTTTTGGTTGAGATGGACGGATTTGACGAGAACGAAAGCGTGATCCTGATTGCAGCTACAAATAGACCCGACATTCTTGACCCGGCTTTAACTCGTCCCGGCAGATTTGACAGACAGGTTATTGTGGACAGACCGGATAGGCGTGGAAGAGAAGGGATTTTGAAAGTTCATGCAAAAAAAATTAAATTAGCAAAAAATATAAATCTTTCAACAATTGCAAAGGGAACACCCGGCTTTTCCGGCGCTGACCTTGCCAACCTTGTTAATGAAGCCGCTTTGTGGGGAGCAAGACGGGGACACAAAAAAGTAACAACTAGTGATTTTGAAAATGCAAAAGATAAAGTCATAATGGGAAAAGAGCGAAAAAGTATGGTGCTTAGTGATCATGAGAAAAAAAATCTTGCTTATCACGAATCAGGTCATACCATTGTCGCAAAATTCATTCCCGGCAGTGATCCAATCCATAAGGTAACAATTATCCCACGCGGTCGTTCCCTTGGAGCTACGCATTTTCTCCCACTTGATGATAGGCACACATATTCCCGAAAATATTGTATGATGAAATTATCCCACCTTTTGGGTGGCAGAGTTGCCGATGAGATTGCGGTTGGTGAGCAAACTACCGGTGCCGGAGATGATATCAAACGAGCGAGTGAACTCGCGAAACAAATGGTTACCGAGTGGGGGATGAGTAAAAAAATAGGACCTAGAACAGTTGGAGAGAAAGAGGGCAATATTTTTCTCGGGAAAGAGATAGGACACACAAAAAATATTAGTGAGAGTCTGAAAAAAACAGTTGATGAGGAAATAAAAGCAATAATTGAGGAAGCCTATCAGCGGGATGTAAAAATTCTAACTGAAAATCGTGAATTGTTAGATATTCTTGCCGAAAACTTGATGGAAAAGGAAACTTTAACAGGTGATGAAGTGAATGATCTTTACGAAAAACATATAAATAAGAAGGAAAACAAAAATGATTAGAAGCACGACTATAATTGGAGTGAAAATTGGCAACAAACTTGCTCTGGGTGGTGATGGGCAGGTTACTCACGGAGATAATATTATTTTTAAATCAAACGCTCAAAAAGTAAGAACTCTGTACAATGGAAAAGTAATAGCGGGTTTTGCCGGTGCAACTGCGGATGCCTTAACCCTTTTTGAGCGATTTGAAAGTAAATTGCAGAAATTTAAAGGCAACCTTTTGCGAGCATCCGTAGAGGTTACTAAAGAATGGCGAACTGACAAAATGTTGCGGCGGCTCGAAGCCATGATAATCGTGGGAGATACTCAAAACCTGCTGATTGTTTCCGGAAACGGTGATGTGATTGAGCCGGATAACAATATTGCAGCCATCGGCTCCGGCGGACCTTATGCATTGGCTGCTGCTATGGCAATGGTCGAGGATAAAAAGAAAACACCAAAACAGATAGTGAAGAAATCTTTGGAAATTGCCTCGAATATTTGCGTATATACAAATTCAAATCATACAATTAAGGAATTATGAGCATGAAAATGGAAAATTTAAAACCAAAAGAAATTGTAAAAGAATTAGATAAATATATCATTTCACAAGATAAAGCAAAAAAAGCGGTTGCCATTGCATTGCGAAATCGTTGGCGAAGACAAAATGTACCCGGAGATCTCAAAAATGAAATTCTTCCAAATAATATTATTCTCATTGGACCAACCGGAGTAGGAAAAACCGAGATTTCAAGGCGTTTGGCAAATTTGGTGAATGCCCCGTTTATTAAAATTGAAGCAACAAAATTTACAGAGGTCGGTTATGTAGGACAAGATGTGGGCTCAATAATTCGTGAACTGGTAAATATTTCCTTAAACAAAGTTAATGATGAAATGATGGAGGCTGTAGAAGATCAAGCACAAGAAAGAGCTAGCGAGAAAGTTCTTGATCTTTTGTTACCACCTTTAAGACCGAAATTTCACTCAACTAAGGATGTGGAGAAGAAAAAATTGCTAAAAAAAGAGTTTGAACAAGCAGAACTCAAACAGAAAAGAACTCGCAAGAAATTGAAGAAAATGCTCAATGAGGGCAAATTGGATGAGAGAGATGTTGAAATAAAAGTTGATGAAGTGAATGATCATAGAATTGAAGTCTTCTCGAATATGGATATAGAAGGTTTTGACATCAATATGAATGAAATATTATCCGGTATGCTGCCCGGAGGAAAACAGAAAAAAAGAAAAACTCTGAAAGTAAAAGATGCTTTGGAAGTCCTCTTTTACTCTGAGTCAAAAAAACTCATTGATATGAATGAAGCGAAGGAAATTGCCATCCAAAATGTTGAAGAGAACGGAATTGTTTTTCTTGATGAGATTGATAAAATTGCCGGAGCAGGATCGAAGTCTGGTCCCAATGTCTCCAGACAGGGAGTACAGCGAGATTTATTGCCGATCGTGGAAGGAACTAATGTACCCACGAAATATGGCATGGTGGATACAACCCATATCTTATTCATTGCCTCGGGTGCTTTTCACATTTCCAAACCTTCTGATCTCATCCCTGAAATGCAGGGAAGATTCCCCATTCGAGTCGAGTTGCGAAGCCTGACCAAAGAAGATTTCGCAAAAATTTTAGTTCAACCTAAAAACGCTTTGATAACGCAATATACGGAAATGATAAAAACAGAAGGATCCAAACTGAGTTTTACAAAGGGAGCTATCAAGGAAATATCCGATTATGCTGCAACCGCAAACACAAAGATGGAAGATATCGGGGCGAGAAGATTACATACTATTCTGTCAATTCTTCTCGAAAATTATCTTTATAATTTACCTGATGAAAGTATTAAAGAAATTAAGATAAACCAAAAAACCGTAAAAAACATCCTCAGCGATGTAATCAAGGATGAAGATTTAAGTAAGTATATTTTATAGATATTAAACCGGAGAACACGAGTCTCTTCGTGTTTGTCAAATTCAAAAAACTTCGCAGTTTCGCAAGGTGCGTTCTCAATCAGAGGGGAGTTACTTTACGGGCAGATCTTTGTTTTTTATACCCTTAACAGTTCTTTTCGATTGTATGTCTTTTTCAAATTTTTTTTCTTTCACCATTAGATGTGGTTTTGGAAATGGTGCATAAACGTTATATTTTTTTCCATTGTAAGTCAATATACCCCTTCTATGAAAGATTCTTTTCCCTATCGTCATTTTCCGTTTTTCATCCATTTCTCCCTTTTCATAATAACTTTCCACAGATAAATAATACAAACCTTCTTTGTTATGAGGTTCATCAGTAGAAAAAGAAAGATATTCCTCCGGTTCGAATGACACTCTTATCAAATTTCCTTGAATATGAATCGGAATTCCTCTTGTTTTCTGTTTGAATCTGATTCTATCAAGGCTTTTCACACTTACTCTTTTTAAAGATTTTTTTTCTTCGAGCACGGAAGTGTCTTCGTCATTTGCTTTCCGTTCCAATATTATTTCATCCGATAAGTAAAAATAAAGTTGTTTAATCTCAGGCTCAGTCAATTGATAATCCTGAATAATGGTTGAAGAAAAGGGAATATATCTTGAACATGCAAACAATATGGGAATTAAAAGTAATAATAAATATTTTTTCATTTAATTATTCCAATCAAAATTTAACCTTGAACCCAATTCGATTTGTGCTTCCGAGATCGTAATTTTTAATAAAGGCGTAATCAAGGCTATATTGCTTATAATTGATACCCAATCCGGCAGAGTAATCATTGCTATAACCAGCTCTTACGGAAATAAATTTGTTATATGTGAACTCTGCTCCCAAATGTCGCTCGAAATCATAAACATCAACCCAATCGAATGCAAATAGAATCTCGGAGTTGATAAAACTAAGCGGCTGAACAAGAGCAAGTCCATATCGGGCAGTAGTTATTATTTCATCCTGATGTTTGGAGGAAGTATCCCAAGTGATTTTCGTGCCGGCGATGTCCTGAACATTTACTCCGAATTTGATTTTACCCAACCAGGGAACATCTGTCAGCAAAGCAAAATCCGTTTTAACAAGAAAAGCCAAATCAAATCCCATACCTGTGCCAAGATGGTTATAAACGTCCCGCTTAATGTATTTGAAAATTCCACCGAGATAATATTCTATCGGAAGTTTAAATAAATCCCATCCGAAATTGACAATCTGTGACATATTTTTTGAGAAAGCAAATTTGAAAACCTGATCCGCGCTGGAAAAATATCCGTCCGGTTCACCGGTAAGATGCAGATCAATATTCGAGCATCTTGTGTCCACATTATAAACGAGCCATTTTTCATCATATACCGGAATATCGTCTATAGCAAGTTGGGTGAAACTCACTCCAAGAGTCGTTTTAGCGGGAAGCGGTAGAGAAAAAGCGAAAAAGTCATAGTTTGCAAGATTTTGATACAGAAATGCATGGATCATCTCAACTTCCATTTTCTGCATTTGAGCAAGACCGGCAGCGTTCCAGAAAGTAGCACTTCCCTCATCCGCAACAGCAGTAAATGAACTTCCCATTCCAAGTGGGCGAACTCCAGGATAGATCAGGATAAAATCACCCGCATATCTACCGGCGTGAAGCACATGCGTCATCGTTAAAAGTAAAATCGTAATAAAAATAAATTTTTTCATCGTAATATCGCCATTTTTTCTATTCTTTCTATTTTTTCATTTCCACGTTTAGCAATTATTTTATAGAAATAAACACCATTTGCCAATTTTCTCCCATCGAAATCAACGCAATTCCATCCCTTTGCTGCGCGTGGATACTCATGATAACCGCATGCAGTTGATAGGTTTTTTATCTCATTAATCAATCTGCCGGAAACAGTGTAGATCTGTATGGAAATATCATCTGCCTCAGTGGTTAAAGTATAGGTGAATCGAGTTCTGCCTTCATTATTTGAATTGCTTGTATTTGAAGAAACGGGATTGGGGTAATTTCCGATATGAATAATATTAAAATCTGTTTGAACTGAAAAATTCACAATTCTTTCTCGATAATTTCCCGAATTATCCGTTACCGATATAAAAATAGTATGGTTACCTTCTTCCACATCCACCTGATATTTTACCGGCACAGATTTGATATTATTGCGAGAAACGATATAATCTGTGATATCTTCACCATCAAGATGAAGATCGATTTCTTCTGTGTTAATCCCATTTTCGTCCTGAAGCAAGAATGAAAATATTGCCTCCGAATTCACATATTCACCATCGGTAAATTCTTGGCCCTCAACGTTTACACCAATTGTGGGGGAATTAACATCTCCATTATAAAACAATGAATAAGTTCCGGGTTGTTTTACAAAATTGTAAGAAATATAATTCTCATTCAGATTTGTGTCTCCTCCGCACAGAATCCAGCATTGACTTGATAGGTCATAGCGAAATATTTTATATTTCCGATCCTCTGCCAACTGCTGAGTTAAACTGTCTGTTTGAGAATAAAAGAATTTAAGGGAAATATCTTTTTTGAAAGCCCCGTCTTGATTTAAAACCGACGAATCAACCGGAGCGATTTCGTAACTTCCAAACTCTTCGTCAATTAGTTTTACTGCTGAAATATCGGGTTGAAATGTGTTTCCCGCAACTTGTGTTTCGTTAATGAAGAAAAAACTGTTTGAAGTAACTGTTCCTGCCGGAAAACTTGCTTCACAAGCGGAATCAAGGCTGGAATGAATTGTAGTGGAATCGGCATGAACAATAAAAAAATTCAGATACAAATCTTCTTCTTTAGAATTGTTTTCGTAATATGTTTCCGGGAAAAGTGAATCAGGATTTGCTCTTGCGGAAAGATGATATATTCCTGAAGGTAGGGGATTCGGAACGTAAAAAGTTTTTGTTTCAGTTGGGGCGATTCGATCATTTGCCAATATTGAATCTACCAAATCGTTTCCATCAAAAATAGAAATTGAATACGACTTCTGAACCGATTCAAATTTTGGGAATGTAATATTCCCAATATTTCTAAGTGTGATTTTGAAGCAAGGATTTTCAGCCTGAATCGTTGAGGAAAATTCTAACATTTTCAAATCAGGTCCGTTTAATTCAAAAAAGTCGTAATTTGGATCACTTGCCCAAAAATCATCTATACAAATCCCTGAATCCTCTGCAAATATCGTTTCCGCATTTATCTGCTGAATTCTGATTTTCACTCCATTTGTTTTATTCAAATTATAATTGAATTTCTCGAAATTTTCCATATTTTCAGATGGATTAAATATGGCGATTGAATTCCAACCGCCCGAAGAGGTTTCCCGATATTGAACAGCATATTGAGGACGGCGAGAATTAGGATGATTTATTTCAGAAAAATCAATTTTATACATAAATGAAAGATTGCCAATATGTTGAATTTCAGGAGTTTCTAAACATGCATACTGTTTATTAGAAATTTTTATACTTTTACCTGTTACGGATTCCTCTTCCTGGCACATTCCTTTGTTGATTGTCCAAGTTCCCAAATCTGTTTCAAAATAATATTTGCCATAAGCAGGATTAATATTCCAGTTGTCGAAATTTTCCGTTTCATTCGATATACGATGCTCACCAAGACTGTCGCACCAATCGAACTGATAAAATAAATTTGCTTGTGAATTAAATGAATTGGTTTTTCCGGAAGTATGATAAGTTATATTCGAAAATTTTTCCATAGGCATTGTTTTGGGCATTGTTTTATCAGACCAGTAAATACAACGAATGGAATCCAAATTTTCTTCCCCACAAATACTTGCGGAGATCACGAGAGAATCTCCCAAGCAGGCAGGAGACGGAATAGTATGAATATCAAAGATAGTTGATTTTCCCACCGTAAACATGGAATATCCCATATAATCCGAAGTGTCATCATAAGCATACGAATGAACAACTCGGGCATATTCATCTGCTACGATATTGGGATTGGTTACATATTCGTAACCCGTTTGATAATAGGGTCTTCGTGTGATTTGATAATATTCGATCTGCTCTAATTCCTCCGGATCAGAAATAGGTGAAACAAGACGATCCGTATCAGTAACGTAATAAGATACATTGTTCAAAGTGGAATCTTCACTATTAATGTAAATCTGAATCGTGTCCCCTTTTATAACCTGACTTTGGTTTAGAGTTACATCAAGAGATTTTTGGGGGAAAGCTACATCAATTGCCGGGTCGCCCAAATAGTTGAAAGCGCGCAAAAAAGTTTTGGTTACACCGCCATATCCGTAATGAAGATAGTATTCGATTTTGGCAACATTCATAGCTTTTGCTACATTAACAACATTTCGATTGCAAATATTATCCAGAAGAAATTCAGAAAAATATTCATCCTGATTCAGAAATCCTTTTGCAACACTTCCGAAAAATCCGATGGCTCCTTTTTGCGGCTCAAGAATAAAAGCTTCTCCCAAGCAATTGAGTTGATCCCCTCCTGCAAAATTTGATGTATAGCAAGTCATACTGGTAATTATGGGATAATTGTCATTGAAAAGAGTGGGGATGTCCGCCAAATCCATAAGGTTTAAATCCGACCAAATTTGTCCCCCACCGTGACCCATAAATTGAATGTAGGCAGTGCCGTCATCAATATTATCCTTTAAATCTGTTGTTCCACCCCATAAAGGATCTTCGGAAGAACGTTGTGCATAAATCTTTGAAACGCGGTAAGAATCGGAAAAATATTCTTTACCCAATCGTTGAAGTTGATCCTCAAAAGTTCCGGAACCACCGGCAATAAACAAACAGTGGTTTCGCCAGATGTCCGAATAATTTGGATTTTCGTTATAGTAAATGGATTTTTCTAAAACGGGATTGACTTGCTCCACATCCCAAACCGGTGTTCTGCTGATCATAAAATCCGGCAATTCATCATCACCCACTACACAAGCGTACCAATTATCATCTGCTGTTGCACCAATGTGATAAGTCCATCTCGTTTTAACGGGAATTATGCTGAATTCCTTTTTGTAGGAAAACCAGCGTTCATCAGTTCCCCCGTCTCCAAGAAGATTGACATATTGAAAATTTGGTTCTTGCCAATTGTTATAAGCGTAAGATAAAAAATCTTTAATCGCCTGCGGGGAGCGAATTCCTCCATTAAATTCATCAAAAATATTCTCAATCGCTATTGGCATTATAGTTAGACTTTTTTCATTTTGCCAATGTGCAATAAACTCATCCACTCCTTCTTCTTGCAGAAAATCTCGTTTCGATATCAGAAGATAATCTGCCTGATTGAATTCGTCATGCAAATTACTGGGAATATCCGGAATTATTTTTGCAGGAAGCAATTTTCTGCTTTCACTTAAGGCTACATATTTTGTTTCATTGTCGTAAACTTCATCTTGAAAACTTAGAATAAAGGGAGCGCCGCCCTCCGGCATAGTTGATTCGATACTAATGTTTTCGAGCTTACTCACTCCGATTTTATATACGTTCAAATTTGTGCTATCAAATTCATTAACTTCAAATTGGAATAAGCCGGAATCATAACTTGACGGTTTGTTAAATTCCAGATAATTATCATCGGCAAGACATTCTCGCCAATAGGTAATATCTATGTAATCAAGTAGTATTTTGTCAACTGTAGCATCTGTATCACCGGGTAAGGAGATGTAGAAGTTATTCGTTCCGTCATTCAGATTCTCGTTTGAAATGGAACCGGAAATTACTTGGGGAGTTTGCCCGATCCAATTTTCTCCACTATCTCCGACGAGGGAGTTGTTGATAAAAACCTGTGCATGATGCCTTGCTGTATTTTCTTCTTTAGGGTAAGATTGCCCCATGAAAACAGCGGTTATGGTTGCTTGTCTGGCATTTGTTTGAATGGGATCAGGAATAGTAACATTGAAATAATCAAGGTTGGGAGCCATCATAGTTCTCCAGAACCACAGATCTTCAGGTGTGTTATAAACTCGACTTAAGTAAGCATAAATTTGCTGTTCTTCAAAATGTAAGGTTGTATCAAAATAATATGGTCTGGTATATTCGCGAGGGTCGGTTTCGTATAAACCGCAATCTTCCACAGCCATACGAGCCCCGTTTTGTCCTTCCTTAAAATGCAGAACAAAACAATTTTCTAAGGAATAATTATCGTAAAAGCAATTTTCACCGTGGTTTATATCCGCAAAAAATTCTATGTAATCTCCTTCATCAAAAGAGAAATCGTTTTCCCCGTGCAGATAAATGGGGATAGGTTCACCTTTGTGAAGTAAGGTAAGATTTTTCGGATTCATCTCATCAATATCAAAATCAAACTGATATTCGCTTTCAAGAGAATCTTGCCAAACAGCGACCGTATCTTTCAAAAATGAGTAAGAAATTTTATACAATCCTTTCTCATTAACGTAAATTTTGAAACTGTTGATTACACTTTCATCCCTTTGTTGCCACTGGTTATTGACTTTTTCTCGCTCTTTTCTCCAATATTTGGAAAATTCATTATTGATAATAAGTTCGTTACTGATTCCATCAATGTAGGAAGAGGAAAACGATCTTTTGCTCGTGGAAGTATTTCCCAAAATTTGTATCTCGATGGTTAAATCAGTATAAAGTTTAACCCGTTTTTGCACCGGATTGTATTGGACAGGAAATATTTTTAAGGCTCCCAAAAGGCGATTGCCCACGAATCCCGAAACATTTTTTCTTATGATTTTCTCCGGGAAATATGCATCCATTGAACAGCAATCGGGTATATTGGAATAATCCGGCGAAACGATTCCTCCATCTTCTGACATATCGGGATTGTAAAGAAAATTTTTGTTCTCAATATAGATGAATTCGCTATGTGATAGGTAAATAGAAAAGTTTCCATCCACAGGTAAACCGATAATTTCGCTTATGAATGGCACTTGAAAGGAATTGATTTCATCCCGAATCTTACAATTGAGATTGTCGAGATTAATTTTATCGAACTCGTTGCCATTGATTGTGATCTCCTCAAAGTCATAATCTTCAATATGAAGATTGAGTTGGATAGATTTTGCGGATAATTGTGTTATTTCGATCTTGTTTTTTTTTGCAAGATTCTTCTTCGGCAAAGCAAATAAGCCCGAAGAAAAAATTATTAAAGCAAATATAAGAGTTAAAATTAATTTTTTCATAATATTATTTCAAAAGTAGTTCCGCTAATTTGTAGAATTTTTAACAAACTTGTCAAATAAGGCAAATAAAAAAAATTCATCGGACAGGCAAAAAAACACAAAACGTAAAAAATATTTTTATGTCTCTCTTGCATATTCATTTATGAAATCTCTTTTCATGTAATTTAGTGTGTTTCGTGGATAATCCGCTAATAAGTTTTTTCCCCAAATTGAAATTCGGTTATACTTGTAAAGAAAACTGATTTTAAAATAGTGAGATTCCCTTTATTTTTAGATGTTTTATTTTTCTTTATACAACGAATTTGAGTCAAATCCCTTTTTTGCAATATCTTTTCGGAAATGCATTTTATCAAATTTGATCTTTTCCACATTTTGATATGCTTTTATTTGAGCAGATTTAAGATCGGGAGCAAAAGCGGTTACTGCGAGAACTCTTCCACCATTTGTATAGAAATTATCCTGTTCTTTTTTTACTCCGGAAAAAAATATAATGGCATCTTCATTCAGGTCATTAAGTCCTGTAATGTTTTTTCCCGTTTCATATTTATTGGGATATCCCCCGGAAGCTAAAATTACAGCTACAGCATATTTATCTTCCCACGAAAGTTGGATTTTCGATATTTTATTGTTGAGAATTGCCTTGCAAATGTCCACCAAATCGGTTTTCAATAGAGGAAGAACAACCTGAGTTTCCGGATCGCCAAGCCGACAATTAAATTCCAAGACTTTTGGACCTGAATCAGTTAGCATCACACCGGCGTAAAGAATACCTTTGTATGGTTTTCCTTCAGCACACATAGCCGCAAGAGTGGGAGCGACAATTTTTTCATCAATAAATTTTTTGAGTTCAGTTGGAAATTTGGCGGGAGCATAAGCACCCATTCCGCCTGTGTTCGGTCCTTTATCATTATCGTAAGCTGCTTTGTGATCCTGAGAGAGGATGGTGGAAACGAAATTTTCTCCGTCACAAAAGGCAAAAAGGGACACTTCTTCACCTTCAAGGAATTCTTCAACTACAACTTTCTCGCCAGCTTTACCGAATCTGTTTAAGTGCATTATATGATTTAAGTGAGTTTCCGCCTCCGTATAATTGTCGCAAATATAAACGCCTTTGCCGGCAGCAAGTCCATCAGTTTTGATGACCAACGGATAGTTTTTTTTGAAAATATATTCAAGGGCGGGTTTGATCTCGGTAAAGCTCATGAATTTTGCAGTTGGAATATTGTATTTCTGCATAAATTTTTTTGCAAAACCTTTGCTGATTTCAAGTTCTGCTGCTGCCTTTGTTGGACCAATAATTTTTAATCCGGCTTTTTCGAATTTATTTACAATCCCATCGGCAAGAGGTTGTTCCGGACCCACAAATGTAAAATCAATATTTTCTTTTTTTGCAAATTGAATCAATTCATCATAAGATGTTATATCAAGCAACTGAGCATATTCTTCCATCCCGCAGTTACCGGGAGCAACAAAAACTTTATCCACCTGAGGAGATTGGGCAAATTTCCAGACAATGGCATGTTCTCTACCACCGCTTCCTATAATCAGTATTTTCATTTTTTTTGATTCGATTCACTAATTCTACCAATAAAACGAATTGTTTTTATGAATTAGTGGAATTAGCGAAATTCGTGAATTCTCCGGGTAAAATTAAAATTTCAGTTGAATACTAATTCCCGTAGATGTTATTGTTTCTTCCGAACCTTCAATTTTATTATTTGCATCTACGTCCACGTAATGTTCTCTATAATCCCATAGCAGGACAGTAGTCGGATTAAGTGAAAATCCGAGTTGAGCATTTATGGAAGCATAAGGAGTTTTCCATTCAGCGAATTTTTCAGCATGAGTTTGAGAATAACGAGCATAAGCGTGAGTGATTTTTGGAATCATTTTCGTGTTCAACTTCAGTTCACCCATAATTGATTTTCCCTGATCATAATCGTCGCCGTGCATGTCTTCGTAAGCAACGGAAAAAGAGAGAATATTGAAGAGATTCGTAGTTACTTCACCTCGCCAGCCGGTGGACTTGCTGATGTTTTCCAATAAGGATGATTTTGCCACAATAGAATCTCCTACAACAATCGCTCTATCATCATCATAGAGAGAATTAAAATAATTTGCTTCAAATTTATCACCAAAGATTCTGTAATCCATATTAAGATCGAAAATAAGGAAGTGAGCTCCAAAGCCGGGGAAAATCAAGCCGTTTCCATAATCCAAAATCTGAGCAAATTCTCCATAATGGTAAAGGGATAACGTTTTTGTGGAAATCAGCGGAACAGAATAATCGGCACCTATGACAGTAACTTTTTTCTTATTACCGAGATTAGAGGGAGCATTATCAATTTGCAAACTATCTTTATTGGTTTCATACCAATTTGCAAAACCGGCAGTATCAGGATTACTTACGTTTCCATGGGTTATTCCATATTGTTCTAACCATTCTTCTTTTGTCAAATCAGTAGTTGGGAAAAATTCATTTTTTCGTGCTCTGATTCCGCTAAATTGATCAAGATCAGTTGCAGCAGTTACACCGAGTTTGATATTTTTTAGAATGGGTATATCTAATCCGGTGAGAGGTTTGGCGTGGATTCTTCCTGCAAAGATATTGTGCTGATCGATATTCGGGCAGAAGACGTCAATTCCCAGCCCGAAAATATTTGTATTAACGGCAACTTCGGCTCCGAGCTGTCGAACTAAAGGATAATTTAGCATGTTTGTATAATCTCGCATGATAAGACCCTGTCCGAATTTAATGCTGGGAAAACCACCGAAACGAGCATAAAACGGATCGTTTCTTTCGGCGAATTGCAAGTATAAAATTTTGTTCAAATATGCATTGAAATCATCCCAATCTTCCTTGCGAATATTTCCGTCCTCATCAAAAAGTATATCAAAATCAAAGCCGAGTTTGAATTTCCAGAAAGAAAGTTCCGGCATAAGGCGGATTCGGGTGTACATTTTCCCATCAATAGTTACCGAACCAAATCCCACATTAAGAGGACTTGATCTTTTAGAGACACCGGATTTGGCAGACTCTTTTGGTGATGTTTGTTGGGATTGAGAGCTGGCACCACCGGTAGAAGTTTGTTGAGAAGGCTCAGGTATGCTAAGGCTTTCACCATTTGATGTCAGTTGGGTTTGAATTACCGGCTGAGATTGATTGTTGCCCATCGGTTCCATGTTCGGTATTGTGGCGCCGTTAGAAAATCCTTGATTGCCTGCCGGTATGCTGATTATACCATTGTCATTACCAAGATCAACAGAACCTTCATACACATTTATAGTAGTATTGCCTGTTCCGGGATCAATACTTGTCAGAAACATTGTTCCTTTCACAGATGCCACAGCCGTAGGAGTGATGACGGAATAGTTCCCGATAGATGTTTTTATTTGAGATAAAATTTCACCGCTATCGAGTTTCATTTCCTTTTTTATTCCAGCCCCGGTTTTAGATAAATCTACAGTTAGCGTACTGTTTGAGAACAATTTTAATAATCCACCGTTATCTGAAAATTTTATGGTAGCATCAGAATTTGATTTGGTTATTATCACATCACCGTCAAAGATAATTGAGCCGACTTCCGCAGGTTGTAAGTTATGCTCATGGTTTAAGATCACATTTCCGTTTACCGTAAGGATTAAGGCAAATGGGTTCACACTCTGTGCGGTTAGATTCGCAAAGGTTGCACCTAATAATAAAACAATCATATAAACGAGAAACGCCTTTTTCCCCGAAAAAATTCGGGATTTCATACTATTCCACATTTTTCCTCCGATACTTTTTCTTATGTCTTGACAATTTATTAGAGAATTTCTAAAAACGAAACATTTAGGAAGGATTAAATTTGTGTCAAGATTTAGAAATTTATAAATGGAAACAGGAAGTTGGAAGACGGAAAAAATATAGTTCGTGAGTTCCCTCACGAAATGGAAAACACATGAATCCAAAAACACACTGTAAAACGGCGAAAAAATTTTTACGGCTCTCGGAGTAACGGAGACTGCTGGAAAAAATAATTTGAGGTAAGTGTTTATGTTAAAAATATTTGTATTAACAATTGGTAACGAGATTTTACAAGGCAAAACGGTAAATACCAACTTGGCTTTTATCGGTAATGAATTATCACAAATAGGGTTACAGATCACAAGTTCAGCAACCGTAAAAGATGAGCAGGAAAGTATTTTGCAACTTTTACGAGAAGCTAATCGGAAATTTGATATAATTATTACTACCGGTGGTTTGGGACCTACTCGGGATGATCTTACAAAAAGTTGTTTTGCTAATTTTTTTCATGCACCTCTAAAACTGGATGATGTGGTTTGGAATGATATAAAAAAGTTATACAAAAATGATGTAAATAATATTCCTGAATCTGCTAAATCTCAGGCAGAAGTGCCATTTGGGTGTAAAATCATTAGAAATGAGATCGGGACGGCTCCCGGTTTGCATTACGAATCGGGAAATTCACACTTTTTTGCACTTCCGGGTGTACCTGCGGAGATGCAAAGGATGATGAGAAAATACATTATTCCGTTCCTGAAAGATAATTTTTCACTCCCAACCTTATACATGAAAACGATACACACTTTTGGAATTCGTGAATCCAAATTGAGTGAGTTAATCCAGAATGTCCAAATTGAATCAGATGTGAATATCGCTTTTTTGCCACAAAACGCTTGCGTTGATATCCGCTTATACAGTTATGATAGGAAGAAATATCGAAGAGCATTAGGTAGAATTCAAGCAAAAGCGAGAAAATATATTTTTGGGTATGATGATGAAACCCTCATTAGTGTTTGCCACGAGAAACTGATTCGCATGGAAAAAACATTATCTGTGGCAGAATCATGCACCGGTGGATTGATCCAGAATCTTTTCACAGACCAATCGGGAAGTTCGAAATATCTTGCCGGTGGAGTTGTATCATACAGCAACAGAATCAAGAATGAAGTGCTTGGGGTTCGCAGCAAAACTTTAGATGAATTTGGGGCTGTCAGCGAACAAACCGTAGCGGAAATGCTTGAAGGGGTTCAGAAAAAATTTAACACTGACTTTTCCATTGCAGTCTCAGGAGTTGCGGGACCAAGCGGTGGAACAAAAGAGAAGCCCGTAGGACTCGTTTATATTGGTGTAAATGTTGACAATAAAAACACAATCCAAAAATTCAATTTCGTAGGAACCAGAATTCAAATCAAGGAGAAATCAGCCTTAAATGCGATTGATATGTTAAGAAAAAAATTAGACATTGAAAATGAGGTAGATTGAATTTATAAAGAGAAATGGCACAAAACCATCCGAGCATATTGAAAAACAAACTAATTGCCCAGCCGGAAAATAGGCGATTAGAATTAAAGGAGATCATAAAAAATCCTTTAGGGATTGCAAAAACCGTTGTTGCATTTTGTAATGGAGCCGGGGGAGAATTATATCTTGGTATCAAGGATAAACC
>JAYEKN010000024.1:0-4046 GCA_034661015.1 Candidatus Cloacimonadota bacterium | reverse complement strand
CCCAGCCGGAAAATAGGCGATTAGAATTAAAGGAGATCATAAAAAATCCTTTAGGGATTGCAAAAACCGTTGTTGCATTTTGTAATGGAGCCGGGGGAGAATTATATCTTGGTATCAAGGATAAACCGAGAAATATAATGGGAATACCGGATGGAGAACTTTTCAGTACGGAAGAGAAGATAAACAATATAATTTTCGACTCTTGCTATCCCACGATTATTCCGGAAATTTCGTTCTTTAATATTGAAGATAAGACTGTGATAAGAGTAAAAATATTTAGGGGCAGTCAACCGCCTTACTATTTAAAAGCAAAAGGGAAACCGGATGGAACTTACATAAGGGTCGGTTCTAGTAATAGATTGGCTTCGGAAGAAATTATTGCAGAATTGGAAAGAGCAAAACATAATCTATCTTTTGATTCAATGATTCTATCTGATATTAATTTTGGAGAACTTAATTTTCCCAATTTCAAAAAACATTTTGAAGAGAAAACAGGCAGAGAACTAAATCTGAAAGCTTTAGAAAAATTAGGATTGGTAAAAAAACAAGCAGACCAAATTTACCCTACCAATAGTTTGATTTTATTATCAGATTCAGAGCAGAAAAATAGATTATTCCCATATGCAAAAGTAGAATGTGCCAGATTTAAAGGAATTAAAACTGATACATTTTTAGATCAAGCCAGCTTTGTAAATTCTATATCTCTACAACCTGATAAAGTCATTGATTTCATCAAACGAAATATCGCAAAAGGCTCTAGAATGAATGGGATTTATAGGGAAGATCATTGGGAATATCCGTTGGAAGCCATTCGGGAAGCAGTTATAAATGCCATTGTTCATAGAGATTATTCACTATTAGGAAAAGATATAAAAATTGCTATTTTTGACGATATGCTGGAAATAACCAGTCCCGGAACTTTTCCACCCTCTCTTGATTTTAAACCTTTGCCAATAGGGCAGTCCGAGATTCGCAATCGTACTATTGCACCGATTTTTAAAATGATGGGAATGATCGAGCAATGGGGTACTGGATTCAGAAAGATCACAGAATCTTTATATGAATATCCTGGAATTGAAATAAGATACTCCGAACCCGGAATTGCATTTCAGATTCAGTTTTGCAAAAGGGAAAAAAATGATAAAAAACAGACAAACACCCCACAAGCACCCCACAAGTACCCCACAAGTACCCCACAAGCACCCCACAAGCACCCCACAAGCACCAAGCAAGTTGAAAACGTTCTTAAATTTTGTAAAACAGCAAAAACACGTAATGAAATACAAATTCATTTAAAATTAAAAGATAGAAAATATTTTAGTCAGAAAATTTTTAATCCTTTTTTAGAGAATGGGCATATAAAAATGTTATACCCGGATAAACCCCAAAGCCCAAAACAAAAGTATATCACGACCATAAAAGGTAAAGAGTACCTTAAATCATTAGAAAATAGTGATGAAAAAATTAATTTAAAAGAATTATAATTATGGACGCACGCACAAGAGAAATAAAAAATGCACTTCTGATTTTATTCGAGCATAAAATGCTTCTTTCGTATTATGCAAATAACCCCATAAAAACTCACAATATTAAAAAAGCATTTCGCCGGAAAGCTAAATACTTTCATCCCGATAAATCGAAAGTTTTCGGAATCAACGAGAGAGAATTAACTTCCAAATTTCAAATTATCAATGAGGCATATAATTTATTGCTTGATCTTCTTGATCAAAAAGATAAAATTATTGTAAGAATTATTTCTAAGTCTTCCACAGACAATTATACCCAAGATTTTTCTATCCTGAAACGTTTTTATAATGGAAATTTACCAAAACGAAAACTCAGATTTGCAGAATTTCTTTTTTATAGCAAAGTGATCAATTTTCATTCAATGATAAAGGCGATAGTATGGCAAAGGAAAAACAGACCTATAGTTGGAAAATTGGGTGTTCAGTTGGGTTATATGACTCAAAACGATATCCGTTTTATAATTCGAAATAGACAATATAGTGAACAATTTGGTCAAACTGCAGCGAGACTTGGTTTGATTTCACCTTATCAATTGAGAGTCATTTTGAGAAAGCAAAAAAAATTCAAATGTCTTATTGGCGAATATTTTACTAATGAAAAAATTATTACTCATTTTGAAATAGGACGACTTTTGTACGAACATCGAAAGCACAATTTCTCTTTATCAAGAATGTGAAAGTTGACAAAAACAAACGGTTTTAATACAAATAGTCAAAAGTGACCTTTTTTAAGTGGACTCATAAATTATTAACCTTGTAAAAACCTTAAATTAAGGAGTATTATGAAAAAATATTTAGAGATTTTAACAATCATCGCAATCGTTTTATTTTCATTCAGCTGCGATATTTTCAAATCAGATGACTCATCGGAACCTACCAATATGAACGATTTGGTTGTTCCGGATGGATTTAATTATCATACCAGTCAAAATGTTGATGTAGAAATTTCAGTTTTTTCTAATAACGAAGAACCTGTTCCCGGAATATCTTTCAGAATCTATAACAAGCATCCCGAAAGTTTGGAGGATTATTTCGTCAAAGGCGCTACAAATGCGAACGGGATTCTTTCTGCTAAAGTCACTGTTGCATCTTATGTTGATTCTTTAACAATACTTGGCATGATGTCCACAATCACGCTTCCTATCATCAATGGTGAAATCACATATCAATTTAATGGGAATAATACTTTTGGAAAACCTTTTGGAAATTCCACTTCTCGCACGCGTGATGATTTTCTCTATTTTAGTTGGTTGTCTTATAATAATCTGGGTGTTCCTTCACCTATGACTACTGAAACAATTTCTGCGGAATTGCTCGCAAGAGTAAACAATGCTCTGCCGGAAAGACAAAACCTTTTAGAGACACATCCTGAGTATTTTTACCCGCAATACAACCATGAGATAAAATTGCTTGAAGACGTGCAGATTGATTTAACTTTCGTTTTGGAAGGTGCAGGATATAAAAATGCGATCGGCGTTTTCACCTATGCCGATGAAGGCTCCCTTCCAGTTGATCCCGAAGATTTAACTAGATATATTGTTTATCCAAATTTTTCTTCACCTTCTCAAGGTGGCATGCTTGCCGGTGATGTAGTCAATATCGGCGATAACTATGTAGCAAATACATATCTCGGAACATTTCTGGTTGCGAACGGTTGGGTTAACGGAAGTCAGGTAAATGGTTCGAGACAGACTTTTTATTCTGTTGATAATTATAATAGTGAATCTACTCCGCAATATCGTCAACATCAAATACTGCTGTACGATGGCTTTGAAGATAAAATTATTTTGGGCTATGAAGATCTGTATAGACCTTATGGTGATAACGATTTTAATGATGCTGTTCTGTTTGTGGATTGTACGCCCACGACAAGTATTGAAAAAGATAGTATTTACCATTTAACTCCGGTTATTGATACTGACGGGGATGGTGTTCCTGATGATGAAGACGATTATCCGGAAGATCCGGCAAGAGCTTTTGATTCATTCTATCCTGATGAAAACGTTTATGGAACCCTGGCATTTGAAGATTTGTGGCCCTCAAAAGGAGATTACGATTTCAACGATATTATAATTGATTTCAATGTTTTGCAGGTTACAAACGCAGATAATGAACTGGTGGACATCAAACCTGAAATAAAATTACGAGCGATTGGAGCAGGATATCATAACGGATTTGGAATTCAATTTCCATTTTCCGTTGCAAATTTTGATTCCTTTAGCGCTCAAGGTAACGAGTCCATTGTAAGGGAGACAGATTGCGATAGCGCTGTCGTTATTCTCTTTAACGATGCTTTTGATCTTATGAGCGATCCCGCCGGAGGAACTTGGGTAAATACCGTAGAGAGTGAGCCATACATAGAACCGGTTACACTTAATTTTTCTTACACTCTCCTAGACCCGATCCCAACTGCAAACCTTACCTATCTCCCTCCCTATAATCCGTTTATAATTGCAAATGGAAACAGAAATAAAGAAGTCCATCTCACTGATTATCCTCCGACATCTAAAATGAGTGATG
>JAYEKN010000023.1 GCA_034661015.1 Candidatus Cloacimonadota bacterium | reverse complement strand
AAAAATGATTGCTAAAAATAATAAAATATCGCTTCACCTCTTTTTGTTTTTCTCGTTAATAATTTCACTAATCCTTTCTGCCTGCTCAATGAATAATGCGATAAGCACGAGCATATCGCTCAATGAGGGCATGTCAATTGACCAGGAGCAACAACAAAATACACCCAAAACCGATAGCGAAGTTCGTCTATATTTCGGTTATAATTTCCCCTTGGATAAAAAACTTGTCAGATTTGCCACGATTAGCGTAAAGGGGGAAAGCAAATCCGATCCTTTTACGATGATCACAGAAATGGAAAAAAAAGCACGTGAAATGGGTGCAGATGCTGTAGTTGAAATCAAAATGATCAATTCTTCGCTTGAGGACATCAAAGATATTGGAGATATATTCGAGGGTCTGAATAACGATTCCTTAAAAAAGAAAATTCTTACCGGTGTGCTGGTTAGGTATGATGAGTAAAACATGGCGGATGCATGAAGAGTTTTGAAAAATTCATAGTAGAACGGCAGGATCAAAACGAAATCGTGATGAAATACGGAAAGAAGAATCTCAAACGATTTTTCAATATAGATCATAATATTTACGAAACGGGTGCTTTGCCAAAAAACCTAAGGAATTGCTGGGATTGGTTTCCTCTCTCGTTTTACGGTATGATGATTGCGTACAATATCATCTCATTCAATGTTTTGAAGAAGGTGTAATAGATGATGAATTGGAGAAAGTGTTATCCATCGGGCTGGTGGTGGGTGGTTCAATAACAATTCCCCATATTCGTGAAGCATTTACTTTCTGGGATAACTTGATTCAACAAAAAAAATCCCTTGTTGAATAAAAATAATACATTATGAAAACGGCATATCAGACAATTATAGATCAAATCGAACAATTTTTTTTACAATCTAAGGATAAAAATTCCATTTTACAGGGGATATGTGAAATTCTGGAATCGAAAATTGAATATTACGATTGGGTGGGATTTTATCTCGTGAATGAAGATAAACAAGACGAATTGATCCTTGGCCCTTATGTGGGAACAAAAACAGAGCATACGAATATTTCATTCGGTAAGGGCATTTGTGGGCAGGTTGCCGAGACCCATAAAACATTTATCGTTCAGGATGTGCAAGAGGAAAATAATTATCTTGCGTGCAGTCTTAATGTAAAATCAGAAATCGTAGAACCGATAATGAAGAGTGAAAAATTCATCGGTGAACT